>DATCJR010000063.1 GCA_036562685.1 Clostridia bacterium
CTCAAGTCTTTTTATTTCGTCTATGGATTTATTGATTCTGGGAAGGTCTATATGAGAGTCTATATCCACATCGCCATGACCTAAGAAGTGTTTGTAGCACGACATAATACCGTTGTTTTGCAAAGCCTTGGCAAAATCAGTAGCCAATTTTTTGACAATGTATGGATCATCTCCAAATGACCTTATAGCGATTATTGGATTAAGCGGATTGCTGTTGATATCGACTACAGGCGCAAGGTTGAGATTAATGCCCAACGCCTTTAGTTCTGCGCCTAAGATATTGCCTATTATTGCGGCAGCTTCAGGATACTTTGCAGATGCTGCTGCTATAGCCATTGCACCTGGGGTATTAGTGATTCCGTCATATATTCTTCGAACACTTCCGCCCTCTTGATCCAGCGCAATAAAGCAAGGCGCACCGTTATATTGCATAGCCGCTTCCTGAATCTTGCTGCACATATCTTGTATCTGGGAAGCTGACTTAATATTCCGTGTAAATAAAATTACATTTCCAAAGTTATATTTCTTGATATTTTCAATCAAGTCATCAGCATTTGGGCTTTGCCAACCCACAAGCATAAGCTGTCCAATTTTTTGTTCAAGCGTAGTTAACATATATTAGCTCCAAATGTTTTTTTAACCCTTAACCGCTCCCGCTGTCAGACCTTTTATGATATGGCGCTGCAGCATAAAATAAACAAGCATTATCGGGAAGGACACCAAAATAACCGCCGAAGCCATTTTGCCATGGTCAAAACCTGATTCTTTAGTCGAGAGCTTGTTTAATAACAGCGATATGGGAAAATCTTTTTCATTAGTAATAATAATCATCTGCAAGAAAAGATCGTTATAACTCCAAATAAATACAAATATCATTGATGTTACAATAGCGCTTTTCATCATAGGCACTATTATTCGCACCAAAACTGTAGGAACTTTTGCCCCGTCTATATAAGCGGCTTCTTCCACTTCCTTAGGCAAGCTCTTCAAAAAACCTGTGAGCAATAATGTAGTAAAGCCAACGTTTAGGGCTATTTGGGGAAACACCACCCCTATTTTTGTTCCAAACAGATTAATAAAAGAAAGTATTCTAATGATAGGAAACAAAAGCGCAAAAGACGGAAACATCATACATACTATTACGACTATTTCGACAGCGCGCTTTAGTTTAAAATCAAACCTTGCCAATACAAAAGCCGCCAACAGCGAAAAAGTTACGGTAAACAAAACAACCAGCGTGCTTATATATAAGCTGTTAAAGTAAGCAGTAAAAATATTCAAAGATCCGGAAAATATTTTTTTGTAATTTTCAAAAGTAAAATAGCGGTTGAAAGGCAGTTCAAGCGGTCTTGATACAATATGAAATCTGGGCTTGAAAGATGCAAACAATGTCCAAACAAAAGGAACAACTGCCATCAACGCCCAAAGCGTAAGTATTATATATATGAACACCATTAAGATGTTTTTACGATTTTTATTAGTTTGCTTTACACCTATCATATTATATATCCTTATTTTCTTTTAATATGGCGTTAGAAAGCAAAGATACCAAAACGCCCACCAAAACGATAAATACAGAATACACTGCTGATTGCCCTAATCTGTTAGTGCTGTATAGATAGTAATTATATGTTCCCATAAACATAGTCTGTTGAGCTGGTGCTCCATGCACTGCAACCGTATGAGGCAAATCAAACACTTTTAAAGCGCCAGTTATAGCCAAAACCATACAAGTGCGCAGCACATTCCACAACATAGGTATTGTTATGTATCTTACTACCTGCAAGTTAGACGCACCGTCTATAAGCGCCGCCTCTTTGTACTCTTCCGGAATAGTCGAAAGACCGGTAAGCAAAATAACAAAATAAAATCCTATGTATTGCCATATTACAGGCAGTATTACGATAAACAACGCCAAAGGGTTATTAATCGGCAGCCAATTAAAAGTGTCTTTAAAAATCAACTTAGTAAACAAACCAGTCGGCTGTATAAACAGAAGATACATTGTTCCTATTGCTGTTGCTGAAATTACTATGGGCATAAAATATATAATTCTTAAGAAAGCTGCATATTTTTTGTTGATGTTGTCTACCAACAAAGCCAAAATCAGAGCAATTCCAACCTGAAATACAATAACCAAAAGGACTAAGATAGCTGTATTGGTTAATGCAGTCCAAAAAACCTTATCCTTTAAAAGCCATAAAACATTTCCAAAGCCAACAAACACAGGGTTGGTATCAAGCTTGTGTCTAAAGGTAAACGCACCATTGTATATGTTGATGATGGCAGGATAAAATATAAATATTGCAGTGATCAACAAAATTGGCAGCAGAAACGGAACTATTAGGTATTTCTTTTTGTTATACATAATCTTCCCCTAAAAAGTTTTTGAGCGTGCAAAGGGTAGTTTTTTGCACGCTCTCAAAACCATTCGTTTGATTACCCAACAAAAGCATTTATAGTATCTGTGATGACTTGGGCGGGTGTTTTTGTTCCAAGTATCATATTGGTAAGTCCAGTAAAGAATGTTGTTTTTGCAGTCATATCAAGGAATTTGTCATCCAAAGGTGAGCACATAATAGCGCCTTCTTTTTTCAAGATGTCTTTGGTCTGTTTTGCCAAATCAGTATCATCTTCTCTTGTTGCACCGTTAGCAGCCATTCCAGGATATTGGAGAACATTTTTGCACTGTTTATTAACAAAATCAACAGCAAGTTTTAATTTTTCAGGGTTTTCAAAGCATTTTTTAGAAATCATCCAACCATGGAAGAATCCGCTCATAACATATTTGCTTTCGTCAATATCAGTAGTTGCAGGATTGTCGTCAATTACAAAAGATCTGAACGCATAGTTAGATGCTTTGCCTGCGGTAGAATGAGGAGGATAAAATCCTGCTGCGTTCCAGTTACCGTTTACATCAAATGATTTATTTCCGTTCCACATAGCTTGTTTTTCATCGCCGTATTGAATAGCAGGATTAGAACCCATATTTAGATCAGTTCTCATATAACTTACCATTTCGGTCAAAACTGCTTCCAAATCAGCACGGTTATCTTGGAACCATTTTTTATTAGGAATTTGAACATCAGCCCATTTCTTACCCATCTTTTGCAAGCCGATATAATTTAGCCAAGTATTGGTTTCGCCTGCAGCATCAACGATTTTTGATGAATCCAAAGTTTTAAGTTTATTCTTTAGAGCTGTGTATGACGCAAAGTCGGCTTCGGTAAACACACTCTTTTCGTAGTAAATACCAAAACTGTTGCCCAAAAAAGCCAAAGCATGCGGATCTCCGCCTACTTCAGGGAAACCTTTACCATAATCGGGGTGTTTTGCTCTTATATCTGCAACTTTTGCTAGCTTATCTTGAATGGGCAGATTTCTGCCAGGTGAAAAGATATAAAGCACATCAGGAACATATTTTTCACTAACAAATTTTGAAATAGCGACATCATCAAAGCCTTCGCCTACAGCTTGAATAGATTGATCTTCTACATGAACTTCAGGATGCGCTTTTTTAAATTCATTAACGCCTACCATATAAGCGTCTTTGTTAGGATCGTCTCCCCCAAACATCGTAAACACAATAAGCTCATTAGATTTGTCTTTACAGCCAATAAGTAAAGCAGAAGCACTAAATAACAAAGCACAAGCCAAAACTAAAGAAATTAATCGTTTTCTTAGTTTCATTTTTCCCTCCTAATCTTTGATACCTAGATTATATCAAATAAACTTTTGAGGTTTTATATGACAATCTTGGCATTTGTAGCATAATATTGGCATTAATGGTATTATATCATATTTTTATATGGTAAAAATTAACTTAGTAAAATTATCTTAATTAGAAAAAATGATAAAACATAATAAAAAAATCCCTTTCATAAGAAAGGGATTTTTTTATTAAAATTCGGTTAGGACTAGAATTAAATCTTTTTCTTTAAAAACATTGATGCTCCAAGAACTATAGCAAGTACGCCTAAAGATTCAAAAGCACTTACAACATTAGAGCAGCCTTTTTTCTTAGCAGGGGTACTTGAAGCGATTTTCTTAAAGCCAACCTTTATTGTAATATCTTCCTGAATATCAGTTAATTCGAACATACCAAAAGACAATGCAACACTTTGGTCATTAACCAATACGTATTCGATTTCATAACCGTTATCAGGAGTAACAATAAATTTTTGACTTGCCCCTACCAAAACATGAGTAATATTAGGGGTTACAGTTCCTCCTGCGCTTATTTCATAAGTAATATTCAAATAAGCAGAGAACTTAGCATAAAGTGTTAATTTACCGTGAGTACCTTTTTTGATTTCGGTAATAGCTTTACCTTTAAATTCAGGATTTAGATACCAGCCTTCAAAACCATACCCTTCTTTTGTTGCATCTTGCAAAACAAATTCAGAATTAATATTATAGGTTGTAGGGTTATTTCCGTTTGTACCGCCATCCAAAACATATTCTATAGGGCAATCAAAAGCTGTTGCTGTATATTCAATTTCTGA
>DATCJR010000064.1 GCA_036562685.1 Clostridia bacterium
TCATGTTTGTTCTCCATTGGATTTCGATATGGCAAGTTTTTTGCACAAACATCTTCGCCAAAAAGGTGTTAAGCTGATTTTGAATAATAAAGTTAATGCGATTACACGTGATAAAAACAAATTATTACTTAAACTAAAAGAAAAAAGTATTCAGACTGATATGGTTATTAATTCGATAGGTGTAAGACCCGTTTCAAAACTTGCGATTGAATGCGGACTAGAAGTGAATCAAAGAGGTGCTGTAATAGTAAATAATCGTATGCAGACTAACGATCCTAGTATTTATGCTGTAGGAGATTTGGTGGAAATACTAGATTATATAACTGGTGATAAAACATATGTGCCTTTGGCAGGTCCTGCTCAAAAGCAAGCAAGAATTGCGGCAAATAATATTGCTGGTATAGTATCTGAATATAACGGCACATCTTCTTGCGGGATTGTGAAGGTTTTTGATAAAACAATTGCTTACTGCGGTTTAAATGAAAAAACATTAAAATTAAAAAATATAGAGTATGAAAAAATCTATACTTATACACCTTCTCATCCTTCTTATTATCCCGATTCAGGTTTTATCACTATAAAATTATTGTTTGATAGAAATACTGGCAAAATTTTTGGCGCCCAAATAATAGGGGATAAAGGTGTAGATAAACGTGCAGATGTTTTAGGCACGGTCATACGTCTAAAAGGAACAGTTTATGATCTCGTTGAATTGGAACTTCCTTATTCTCCGCCTTATTCTTCAGCAAAAGATCCTGTAAATATTGCCGGACTTACAGCGCTAAATGTTATTCAAAAAATAAGCGATGTATTTCATTATGAAGATTTAAATAATATCAAGCTTGAAAATGCAGAACTTTTAGATGTGCGCACCAAAAACGAATTTGAACAAGGACATATTGAAGGATTTAGAAATATTCCATTGCAAGAATTAAGGCAGCGAATAAATGAACTTGATAAAAATAAGACGGTTTATGTTAATTGCTTTATAGGTCAACGCTCTTATATAGCCGAACGCATTTTGAAAGGACTTGGTTTTAATGTGTACAACTTTTCGGGCGGATATAGACTATATAAAAGTATATATGATGAGAAAAATTTAATAAATAACTAAAACATAAATAGCAAATACTAGCTATAAGGAGAAGAAAAATGTCAGAAGTAATTCACCTAACAAAAGAAAACTTTCAACAAGTCGTTAGTAACAGCGACAAACCTGTTTTGGTTGATTTTTGGGCAAGCTGGTGCGGTCCATGCAGAATGTTAGCGCCTGTATTAGAAGATGTCGCACAAAGCTTAAATGACCAGGCAGTAATCGCTAAAGTCAATGTAGATGAAGAAAGAGAATTGGCAGAATCTTTTAAAATTATGTCTATACCTACTATGTATATATTTAAAGATAGTAAAGTTATAGATCGTATGATTGGTTATACTAGTAAAGAGAATATAATCAATACATTAAATAAATATATTTAAAAAAAATATTAACATAGAAAAAGAACCCATCAATTATTTGATGAGTTCTTTTTTTTATGACCTAAATTTAATTTTCAGCATATATATTAAAATGATTTTTAAACCAAAAATTTGTGATCTTCACAATGATTTGATAACTGTTCAAGACTTTGAAAATGCAAAAAAGTATCTAACAGATAATTTAAAGTTTTTGAGTAGTATAGTACTTGCTGTTTGGACTACATATACAAAATATAATACTGTAGCAGATGTAAAAAACTTGATAAATGAATATCAAAAACTAAATTTAAACGCAAAACTTTTATTTGGAATTGAAGACATTTCTTTTTTAGCTGTAAATGATTATGAAAAGTTTTTAGAGATTAAGCCTTTTTATGTATCTTTGACTTGGAATTATGATAATTTTTTGGGAGGCGGTGCCTTCGGAGAAAGCGGTTTGACACAAGAAGGCAAACAACTC
>DATCJR010000065.1 GCA_036562685.1 Clostridia bacterium
ATATGTGTAATCCCATGAAACATTGCCTGTAAAAATATATTCAAGCTCATGGAGCAAATATTCAAAAAAAGCCGCAACCACACCGCCTAAAAGAAAAGAAACATACCATTTGCGCTTTTTTCTAACAAGCAATACAATCAAACCCGTTGCACCAAACCCATATACAGGATTAAAAGGTCCATATATGACGCCCTGCTGAGTTATCCATCTATGGTTAACTATCAATTCAAGGACTTGTTCATAATAAGTCCCAAAAAGACACCCAAACACAAATATGGCAAAAACCTTATAAAATGACAGTCCCTCCGCAAATTTTTCCTTCGGTTTGAGCAATCTTTTGGCACTGACTTTTTGCATTAGAAACCTCCGATAAATTCTGCTTTTAGAACCTGCATAAAGCGACAAAAAACATATAACAACTATATAAATGCATTTCAATTATATCAAATTACTAACATAAAGTCCTACAATAGTACAAATTTCCTGAATTTTAATCAAATTTTAATTTTGGATAAGAAAACAAACAATAAAAGTTCACATATAAAAATTTTCTTTATGATAAAAACTTAAAAAGCGCTTGAATTAATCAAGCGCTTTTTTTGGCGTTCCCGAGACGATTTGAACGTCCGACACCCGCCTTAGGAGGGCGGTGCTCTATCCAGCTGAGCTACGGGAACATATTGTAAAATATATCATTTGCTATATAAAAAGTCAAAAATTATTATATCAGCATTATGAAAAAAGTCAAATTTATGTCTATTAAAACAACTGTCATATCTTGTAAGTACTTCTCTAATAAAAAGCCAAAAAAATAAAGGGTTTTAACTATATTTAGAATATTTGGTAAATATTTGCAAATTCTAAATTTATCATTTTCTGACTATAGGACTGATAATGTATTTTGTCAAAGACTTGAACGACAATAAACAAGAGCTTTTAAAAAAGTTCTTCAATAACGATGACATTAAGTTTAGGGACATTAATCTTAAGTCTGGTGTCAAGTGCTGCCTTTTTTTCTTGGAAAACGCAGTAGAGCCTGATTGCTTAAGAGAAGTGATGACAAGGCTTATGGATTGCGAAAAAGAAGTAAAAGACTTGCCAATTTATCTAAGCCTGCATGTCATAAATACTTTTGGTGTAGAAGCAATACAAGAAAGCGACCAAGCGATAAGAACGATCTTAGAAGGAAATGCGGTCCTGTTCGTAGATGGATACGCAGAAGCTCTTACTATAGGCTGTTCGGATTGGAACACACGTTCTATTGAAGAGCCTCCTACTTCGGCTGTTTTGATGGGCCCTCGCGAAGGATTTACTGAAGATATCAAAACCAATCTTTCAATGCTTAGAAGACGACTGCATACCCCAGCGTTGGTTTTTGAAAAACACACTATAGGCAGATATTCCAATACTGAAGTCGCTTTGGTTTATATAAAAGGCATAGCAGATGAAAGAATTGTTCAAAAAGTCAGTGAAAGACTCAAATTAATAGATATTGACGGAATTATCGACTCGTATTATATAGCACAATTTATATCAGAAAAACCTAATTCGGTATTCAGGACAGTAGGCTCATCCGAAAAACCTGATATTATAATGTCCAAAATCTTAGAAGGCAGAATAGCTTTGGTTGTCAATGGCTCTCCTATGGTTTTGACAGTTCCTTTTTTGTTCTTTGAAGATCTTCAGGAAGGCGGAGATTATTATGAACCTAATCAAAGAGCAACATTTTTAAGATTTTTAAGATTGCTAGGTATAATAATTGGAACACAGCTTCCTGGAATTTATGTTGCATTGACTATTTATCATTATGTAGGTTTGCCTTTAGAGTTCTTAGTTACCATTATTACGGCTTCTCAAGGCGTGCCGTTTACGCCTATGTATGAAATGCTGTTTGTATTGCTCTTGTTTGAGATTATTCATGAAGCCAGCATTCGAATGCCTAGATATGTAGGTATGGCAATCAGCATAGTAGGTGCGCTTGTGTTGGGCGAAACAGCGGTAAAAGCAGGACTATTAAGTTCACCTGCAGTTATGTTTGTTTCTTTGAGCGCAATAGCTCTTTATATGATCCCTGACCAAGTAGGTATATTCAAACTCTTTAGAATGCTTTTTACAATAGCCGGCGGAGTTGGAGGCTTGCTTGGAATTGTTTTAATGGAATTTGTTTTACTGTGTTATATGGCTTCATTGGACAGCTATGGCACACCATATCTTGCACCTTATGCCCCCAAAGTTTATGAAGATTTGGGCGATGGTATGGTAAAAACACAAGTAATTAAAAATACCCAAAGACCGTATTCAATACCTAATATCAATAAAAGGAGAATAAAAATACGTGAAAAAGACAACTAAAGACATAAG
>DATCJR010000066.1 GCA_036562685.1 Clostridia bacterium
GGAACATTGGAAGTGCCGCCCCTTAGTCCTCTTTCCTGATTTCCGCCAGCTATCAACCTATCAATTTTAGTTCCCTTTTTTATATACAAAGCACCGATACCTTTAGGTCCATAAAATTTATGCGCACTCAAAGTCAATAAGTCCACTCCCAAAGCATTGACCTTGACATTAAGAGTTCCTATCGCTTGGACAGCGTCCGTATGAAATAATATTTCTGGATTGTATTTTTTTACAGTTGCGCAGATTTCTTTGATTGGCTGAATAGTGCCTATTTCATTATTGGCAAGCATAATAGAAACCAAAATGGTATTTTCGTTAAGTTCATTTACCACGCTTTCGGGAGTAATGACTCCGTCTTGATCTGGCAAAATCTTAACGACTTCAACACCATGTCTTTCCAAATCTTCTACGCAATTAATAATAGAAGAATGTTCTATAGCACTTGTTATGATTCTTTTTTTTGTTTTTTTAGAAGCGTCAACAATACCTTTCAAAACCCAGTTGTTGGCTTCGGTAGCACTGCTTGTAAAATATATTTCATGCTCCTGTGCGCCTAAGGCATTGGCTGTTTGTTCGCGAGCATGAATTACAGCGTATTCTGCTTGTCTGCCAAAAAAATGCTGACTTTCAGGATTGCCGTAGTTATCGCAAAAATACGGCAACATACTTTCAAATACTTCTCTATCCAACGGCGTTGTAGCCGCGTTATCCAAATATACTTTCATCATAATATATAATAACCCAAATCAGCATTTATAGTCATTAATTAGATCTTGCAAACTATGGCTATCTAGTAAGTTATTAATTCCGATATACAGCTTTTTTAGGATATTGCGGTTTGGACAATATTCGTCATTGCATTCATCGGATACGCATGCTGTAATTTCAAGATTGTCTTCCAATGCCCTAAAAATCTGTCCTACTGAAATTTCTTCAGGCGATCTTTTCAGACGGTATCCGCCATATAGTCCTCTTACAGATTCGACTATATCGTCTTTTATCAAAAGTCGCATCAGCTTTTCAAGATATTTTGGTGAAACTCTTGTACGGTTAGACAGCTCAGGCAGTGCAAGCATATAATCTTTGCTCAATGCCAGAATGAAACACGCTTTCAAACCGTATCTTGCCTTAGTAGACAATTTCATAATTCACCTAAAAATCCTAAAAAATAAATCTATATCTTATTCCAAAATGTCGTTTTGATAAAGAGGGAAGTTGTCGCACAACTTAATTACTTTTTCTTTTACTGAATCTATCGCACTCTCGCCCTCAATAATAATTTTAGCCAAAAACTCGCCTATTAATTTCATCTCGTTTTCTTTCATACCGCGTGTTGTAACACTAGGTGTTCCCACTCTAATGCCGCTTGTGATCATAGGGCTAAGCTTATCATTGGGTATTGCGTTTTTGTTTACAGTTATGTTTGCTCTATCTAACCATTTTTCAACTTCTTTTCCGGTACGGTTATTTTTGGATAAGTCTATAAGCATAAGATGATTATCTGTACCGCCCGCAACAAGTTTTAATCCATTATCAATTAATGTATCAGCAAGAACTTTTGCGTTCTTTACAATTTGCTTTTGATACTCTTTAAATTCAGGAGTCAAAGCTTCTTTAAATGAAACCGCTTTTGCGGCTATTATATGCATCAAAGGTCCGCCCTGAGAACCAGGGAAAATAGCTTTGTTGACCTTTTTGATGATCTCCTCATCATTAGTCAAAATCAGTCCGCCGCGAGGACCTCTCAATGTTTTATGAGTAGTTGTGGTAACTATATGAGCATAAGGCACGGGATTCATATGTTCGCCTGCTGCAACAAGACCTGCTATATGAGCCATATCTACCATCAGATATGCGCCTACTGAATCGGCTATTTCTCTAAATCTCTTGAAATCAATTGCTCTAGGATATGCGCTTGCTCCTGCCAAAATCAATTTTGGTTTGTGTTCTTTTGCAAGTCTTTGTATTTCGTCATAATCAAGCATTTCGGTCTGCGGATTAAGACCGTAAGATATTATATTAAAATTTTTACCGCTGAAATTAACAGGACTGCCGTGTGTCAGATGTCCGCCATGAGCAAGGCTCATGCTAAGAACTGTATCGCCTATGTTGAGCAAGGCTAAAAATGCCGCCAAGTTAGCATTGGCTCCGCTGTGCGGTTGAACATTGGCATATTTTGCACCAAAAAGCTGTTTTGCACGCTCTATGGCAAGAGTTTCTACGATATCGACATATTCACATCCGCCATAATATCTGCTGTTAGGATAACCTTCGGCATATTTGTTGGTCAAATGTGATCCTGCTGCCGCCATTACCGCCGGTGAAACAAAGTTTTCACTTGCTATAAGCTCCAAATTATGTCTTTGGCGTTCAAGCTCTTTTTTCATGGCCTCATACATTTCAATATCGGCCGCTTTGAGCGATGCAAAATCAATCATTGGTACACCTCACTAATATGTATATTAAATTTTTTTCAAAAGCACTTTTGATGAATTTAGATATTCTTATTGATAAAATCCAAAATCGCAGATTTTGCTTTCAAACCTGTAAGGCTTGCCTGATTTTTTCCGTTTTTGAAAACAACCAGAGTGGGAATAGTCATAACACCGTATTGTCTTGCGGTATCAATATCTTCATCAACATTAAGCTTGGCCAAAAGCACCTTTTGACTGTCAAGCTCTTTTTCAATTTCTTCAAAGATTGGCGCCAAAGCCTTGCAAGGTCCGCACCATGGTGCCCAAAAATCTACAACAACCGTTTTATCGGATTTTAAAACTTCTTGTTCAAAATTGTTTTTATTCAGCACAATCATTTTATTCTACCGCCCCTTCTTTGTTTTCACTTTCCAAAATTCTCAAAATCTTGGGTGAAAAATCATTATTTTTAGCTACGATCTTATCGATAATAAAAACAACAACAAACCCTAAAACCAGCGAACCTATTGCTATAAAGATTGCAAACAGCTCGTTCAATTTAAGACCTATAGCTATAATCATGCCTATAAGCAATAACAGAAGCGGTATTCCAAACACTATCAGATTGGATAGAGTAAGACTTTTGTCTGAAAAACCGACTTCTACTGTATCACCTATTTTTGCGCCAACGTCATTTTTAAGTTTTATGCTTACTTGA
>DATCJR010000067.1 GCA_036562685.1 Clostridia bacterium
AGTGCCTTTTATAATCAAAAGATATAATATTTTATATTGATCTATATTTTCTTCTGCTGTTACGCAAGCAACCAACTCATTATTTAAAATTTCTGCTTTTAAGTTAATATTAGTTAAATTTTGCGGCAGAGTGTGATAAAAAACATCTTTTCCGCATTCTATACACAATCTAGTGCGCACATCTTCTATAATGCTGACTTTATAGGTTTTTAAAGTAGTTCTTTTCTTGGTGGATTTGTCAGGGTTCAAAGTAAGTGTGGAATTTGCGCTTGATTCGTTTTTGTATTCATTATGCTTTTTAGCTGTATCGTCTTCGTTTTGAATTAAAAGGCTTTGTTCTGTCGGCTCAGTAATATTGACAGCATCATTTTTTATTTCAATCTGTTCTTGAATGGTTATAGGAGCAGGGATAACTTTTGGATAGTTATTGATTGGTTCGGATTTTTGTATATTTTGAATATCACTGTTTTTAACATCAGTGATAATCATAGTGTTTTTTGAATTAGACTTAACTGTTATGCTTTTTACTATTTTGGGAACAGGTAGAGGCGTAAGTTCGGGATACTTAGGCGCTTCAAGTCTAATTTCATATCTGTTTGACGGCAATGTTATCACATATCCAAATTCATTTGGAATGGTCATGTTAGTGCCGACTTTGAGAGAAAAAGCAAACGGTCTAAAATCACAGCCAAAGGGCATTACACTAAAATACAACAAAGCGTTTTCTTCTGTTAAAAATGTTATAGGAGAAGACGCGTTGCCTAAAAAGACACCGTTTACTGTGATCAGCATATTATCATTTCCAAATATATACAAATGACTATTCATACTGTAATTTATGATTAGTTAAGATGCAAATATGTATAACATTTTATTTTTGTGTCCATAATCAAAACATCTAATTAAATATTTTTGGAGTGTTATTATGGAATGGACAGTAGAAGAAACCAAAAGGTTGTTTGATTTGTGCGAACAGGCGAGAAAAGAGGGCAAGGGATTAAAGAATGCATTTGAAACAATAGCAAAAGAGGTTGGCAGAAAACCCAACAGTGTTAGAAATTATTATTACGCGCATCTAAAAACTCTTAATCTTATGCCCGAGATGTCAAAAAAACTAGGGATTAAGGTTTTGCCTGCAAAAACAACTTCATTCAAAACCTTTTCTGAAGAAGAAATTATTGATTTGGTAAGGTCTATTTTGATTGAACAGGGCAAGGGCAAGAGCGTAAGAAGCATAACCACCGAAATGGCTAAGGGCGATAAGAGTTTGATGCTCAGACTCCAAAACAAATACCGAAGCGTTGTCTTCCGTCAGAGAAAAAAGACAGAAAACATCATGCGTGCTTTGAGAGCAGAAAAAATAACTTTTTATAACCCTTATACCAAGAGCGTGGTAACAGAGGGAGTAGAAGAGCCTATGGATGATTACGCATTGTTTTCCAATCTAAAGACAATAACTGCGTCTTTAGAAGATGAACAGGTAAAAGACCTATTCAAAGGGCTTGCCAGACTTGTGCAAATGGCGACTTCGGGCGGCGGCACTGTTGACCAAAAGATTGATGTAAAAGTGCTGGAGCTTAAGAAAAAAGAACTTGAAAATGAGCGCTTGTTGGAAGAAAACAAAACACTTAAAAACATGATTGAAAAAATGCGTATGGAATTGACAGAACGCAAGCTTGACAGCAACCTAGAACAGCTAAGAGAAGTTAACAAGATGTTTTTAACCAAAGCTGATAACGATAAGATCAAAAGCTTGGGCGAATATGTTTCAGAATTAGGTAAAATCCTAGCAAGAACAAAATAAAACAAAAAACAGCCTTTATAATAAAAAGGCTGTTTTTATATACTTAAGATAAATTATTTTTTAAAACAATGATATAAACTCATTTACGGCAAAAGAAGTGGGTACGTTTTTCAAGGTTGCAAGACCTATGCCTCTAGAGGGTAATTCTGGTGTGGTTTTAACTTCTATCAAAAGTCCTTCGTCTATTTCTTTCTGAACATATTCTTTTACCACGCACGCAATACCAAGACCGTTTATGGCAAATTCTTTTAATAGATCAAGGTTGCCAAGTTCTATATCAGGTGTAACATCCACACCATTTTCTTTTAGGAAGTTGAGTACATTGCGTCTTGAGTTGCTGTTTTTGTCAAGCATCATCAAGGTATGATCGGTTAGCACATGCAGGCTTTGGTTTTCCAGCGTCAATGATTTGTGCTTAGAATTGGTTACAAAACAATCTCGCACACGACCTATTTCTTTTATGTTAAGAACGCTGTCTTCCACAGGTAGATTGACAAAGGCAACGTCTATAAGCCCGGTCTTTAGCAAATCCAAAGCGCCCATTGTAGTGCAGTTGGTAAGCTGAATTTTTATCTGAGGATATTTTTCATGAAAAAGGTTGATTTTGTCCAAAATATGATATTTAATCAGACTGTCACCGGCGCCTATATGCAGCGTGCCAATAGCCAGGTTTTTCATTTGCATAAATTTTTTTTCAGCAGATCTTATCAGGTCAATGGCTTTTTCAACATAGCCAAACATCATCTCGCCTTCACCTTCGGTAAGCTTCATACCTTTGGGCGTACGCACAAAAAGTCTTCCGCCAAGCTGGCTTTCAAGCTGTTTGATTGATTGGCTTACGGCAGGCTGTGTGATATACAATTCTTTGGCAGCCTTAGTAAGATTGCCTGTTTTTCCGACCGTATAAAAAACCTTATAAAGTTCTAAATCAACTGACATAATAATTCCTTATGACATTAAGAAATGTCTTAAATTCTTCTTATATATTATAACTCATAATCCATTTTATAGCAATGTGTATCTAAATAGTTTATATAGAAAAAGCGTGAAAATATTTTTAAAAACTTATTATTCTTGACTATGAACTGATAAGCTGATATTATTGCACTAATACACTAAATTATTTTAGAGTTTAAGGTGTATATATGAACTTTGATGTGGAATTAGTCGGAAAAATCGGCTCAATGGCGTTAGTGAACCGTGAAAAAAACGACATTGATTATAATAAATTTGCACGCATAGGGCGTGAACTAAAACCAGGCTTTATTTGGGTTTCCAGCGGTGCTACCGAAATAGGCAGACTTGACTATATGAAACGAATGGGACACGAATTGACGGGCGACAAGGAAGAAAACAAAACAGATTATGCCGCACAAGGTCAAGCAATACTCATGCAGACATATAGAATGTTTGTAGACGCCAGATACAATTTAAGACAGGTTTTGGTTGAGCATCAGCATTTTAACAATGAAGAAAAAAGGGAGCATATCAGGGCATTACTGCTAAGATGTGTCAGCCAAAACGCTATACCTATCATCAATTATAATGACGCAGTATCTTGCGAAGAAAATCGCCGTATGGAAATAGCTGCACTAAAAAAGAATCATGACCATGTTGCCGAACTTATAGACAATGACGAGACTGCGGGACTTATAGCAAGTCTTGTCAAGACCAAGGTTTTATTGATTTTGACAAGTGTTGACGGAATATACAAAGATCCAAAAGATCCTTCAACACTGATAAAAGAAATAAGCGGAAAGAACATTCAAGAAGTTTTGGATAATATCGAATATTGCAAAACACTTTGCCATGGCGCAAGCAGACCGGGTGCGGGCGGTGCTGCAAGCAAGCTTGAATTTATAAAAGAGCCTGTAAAAAATGGAACGGCAGTATATATAGCCAATGCTGAATATTCAATAAAAGATATACTTTCAGGCAATGCAAAATGCACTTTTGTAGGTGTAAGATAATTTTATATATTTTATGAATTAAATGATTTTAATAAAAAACAGCAATAATCAACATTATAATTACAGGCATTGATTTTTTGATTCCCAAACCACAAGCAAAATATTTGACGAATTTTTGGAATGACGATATAATAATACTCTACCAATTTGGTAGAGTATTTGATTAATGGCTTTTTAGTTTAGGAGTAATATGAGCAGAGTAGTTATTACAATAGAAGATCTTGTTGCCAGTGTCAAGGGCAAACAGATTTTGAAAGGTGTCAATCTTACTATGCAGGGCGGCGAAATACACGCCATTATGGGGCCCAATGGAAACGGAAAGTCAACATTGGCGTCAGTAATTATGGGAAGCCCGTTTTTTGAGATTGAAAGCGGAAAAATTACCTTTGATGGTGTAGATATCACGCATATGCCTACTGATGAACGCGCACGCATGGGCGTGTTTTTGGGCATGCAATATCCCAGCGAAATTAATGGCGTCACCAATATGCAATTTTTGCGTTCGGCATATAATGCAGTACATCCCGAAGAAAAAATATCTTTGGGCACTTTGAAAAAGACTGTTTTACAAAATGCAAACCAGCTTAAGATGAGCAAAGATATGCCTAACCGTTATCTCAATGTAGGATTTTCGGGCGGTGAAAAAAAGCGCAATGAAATTTTGCAAATGATGATGCTCAAACCCCGTTTTGTAATGCTTGACGAAATTGATTCAGGACTTGATATAGATGCATTGCAAACAGTAGGTGAGAATATAACCGCTTATGCCAAGAGTGCAGGCGAAAATGCTTCATTTATGTTAATTACGCATTATCAAAGATTGCTTAATTATGTTAAGCCTGATTTTGTTCATGTTCTTTATGAAGGAAAAATAGTAAAATCAGGCGGAGCTGAACTGTCTTTAAAATTGGAGCAAGAAGGTTACGAATGGTTGAAACAGCAAAGCATCTAATATATGCCAAAGAACATAACAAAATAGATATCTCAGAAGGCGGAGTTTACCGCATACATTACAGAGGCGCAAAAGACAAAGTTACTGTAACAGTAAAAGAGGGTATAAGGGCGTTTGTAAGCGAAAGATTTTGTCCTCGTACTCCCGAAGTGAAAGTAGATTTTATTTTGGAACAGGGTGCAGAAATTGTTTTGAGCGCATTTTGTGATGTTCCGTCTGCTATATTAAGCCATAATGTTAAATTAAAAAGCGACAGCAATTTTTCGGGACATTTTGGTTATGTCGGAAAAAGTGTAAAAGATGATTGGAAATTGGATTTGTATAAAGGCAGCACAGCAGAACTAAACACTGTAAGTTTTTGCAAAGATACAGACAATCACTATCATCATCTGGTTTCTCGTCAAATCGAAGGCAATAACCAAATTAAATATAACGGCAGAGGTGTTGCCTATATGCAAGCTATATGCAAGTTTGAAACCCAAGGAATAATTGATAAAGGCAGCGCTAACGCAATATGCAACCACAAGAGCAGAGTTTTGACCTTGTCAGACGAAGCAAAAGCCGAGGTTGATCCAAGCCTTATAATTGACGAATACGATGTTCAGGCAGGACACTCTGGTTCTGTGGGCAGAATTAACCAAGATGAACTGTTTTATATGATGTCAAGAGGATTATCTGAAAAAGAAGTTATCCAATTGATTTCAAACGGATTCTTGGTTTCTAAGATTGAAGGCTTTTTGACCGCGCCAGACAGAAAAAGATTTTACAAAGCGATAGAACAATAGGATTAAATTATGACTGATTATAAAAAAGATTTTCCGCTATTAAAAAAAGGCGAATGGGTATATCTAAACAATGCTGCACAAACACTTGTGCCTATGCCCGTTTTGCAGGCTATGAATGACTACTATATGAACATAGGCGCAAACATTCATAGAGGAGTAGATTCATTGGGATTTGAAGCTACCAGACTTTATGACCAGGCAAGAGAAAATGTCGCAAAGCTTGTCGGAGCTAAAGACAAAGGTAAAATCATCTTTACAAGAGGTACAACTTCAGCGATCAATATGGTGGCAAATTCTTTTGGGCAGACGCTTAACGAAGGCGACGAAATAGTCATTTCTGTTTCCGAACATCATTCAAACTTTGTTCCTTATCAGCAACTTGCAAAAAGAAAAAAAGCAAAACTGGTTTTTGTTCCGCTTGACAAGAACGGCTGCGTAACGCCTGAAAATCTTAAGAGCGTATTGACAAATAGGACTAAAATAGTGGTTGCAACTCAAATGACCAATGTTTTGGGTTCAATCAATGATATTCAGGCTTTAGCTAAGGTTGCACACAGTGTTGGCGCAATAATAGCCGTTGACGGAGCGCAAGGTATTGTGCATATACCCACTTATGTAGCTGATTGGGATGTGGATTTTTATGCTTTGGGTGCGCATAAATTACTAGGACCTACAGGCGTAGGTGCTTTGTATGTAAAAAATGATTTTCTTGAAAAAATGCAGCCTGTTGAGATGGGCGGAGATATGGTTGATATTGTGGAAGAACAGGAGACGACCTTTCTTGACGCCCCTCAAGGTTTTGAAGCAGGCACACCTATGATTGCAGAAGTTATAGGATGGGGCAAGGCTATAGATTATTTTTTTGACATAGGATACGCTGAAGCTAACCAAAGAGTCGATTATTTGCGCAAAATGATGGTGCAAAAAATGGAATCTGAAGTTAAGGATGTCATTATATATAACAAAGATTTTGAACATTGTCCCTTAGTTACTTTTAATATCAAGGGAGTGCATTCGCATGACACTGCAAGCGTTTTGGACAAACATAAGGTTTGTGTGCGCGCAGGTCATCATTGCGCACAGCTTATACACAAATGGCTTGGAATACAATCTTCTGTAAGAGCGAGCCTGATGTACTATAATGACGAAAGCGATGTTGACAGATTTATTGAAGCGTTAAAGGATGCAAAGGATTTTATAAATGTCTTATTCTGATGATAGTTTTGCAAGAGAATTAATACTTGATCATTATCAAAACCCTAGAGGCAAGGGTATCCCTCAAGGTTATGAAACTGTAACCTTAAAGAATGTGTCTTGCGGAGATATCATAACCGTAGGGGCTAAAATGGATGACAAAAAAATACAAGATATCAGACATGAAGGCACAGGCTGTTCTATTTGCTGTGCCAGCGCATCTATGATGTGCGAGCTTTTAAAAGGCGAAGACAAAGCCCATGCACTAGAATTGACCCATGAATTTTCCAAGATGATGACAAGACAGGATTTTGAGCCTGATGTTTTGGGTGATGCGGCAGCTTTGGAAGGCATTAATAAACTGTTACCCCGAATAAAATGTGCAACTCTTGCATGGAATGCTGCAAAACAGCTTTTGGGTGAGCAAGGAGAACAAAAAGATGAATGACGAATACAAATATGGATTTAATGACGGTGATATAGGTGTATTTAAACTTGACAGAGGACTCAATGAAAAAAGAGTTCGCGAAATCAGCGAGATAAAAGGCGAGCCAGAATGGATGACAGAATTCAGAGTAAAAAGCTACCGCCATTATGTTGCTTCAAAATTACCGTCATGGGCGACTCATCTAATTAAGCTAGAAGAAGATGAATTAAGATATTATATTAAGCCGAGCGAAAAAGTTGCTCAGGATTGGAATCAAGTTCCTGAAAAGATAAAAAAGACTTTTGATGCTTTGGGTTTACCTGAAGCTGAAAAGAAATATTTGGCTGGTATTGCAACTCAATACGAGTCCGAAATGGTTTATCATTCTATACATCAGGAACTGGAAGAAAAGGGCGTAATCTTTTTGGATACAGATACGGCTCTTAAAAAATATCCTGATTTGTTTAGGCAGTATTTTGGTACGCTTGTGCCTTATACGGATAATAAATATGCTGCATTAAACAGTGCTGTTTGGTCCGGGGGTTCTTTTATATATGTTCCTAAGGGCGTAAAACTTGAACAACCGCTGCAATCATATTTTAGAATGAACTCCGAACAAATGGGACAGTTTGAGCGCACTTTGATTATTGTTGACGAAGGTGCTAGTGTGCATTATGTAGAGGGTTGTACCGCACCAAAATACAGCAAGGATTCTTTGCATGCTGCAGTTGTTGAGATATTTGTAGCAGACGGAGCAAGATGCCGTTATTCTACGATTCAGAACTGGTCTAATAATGTGTATAACCTTGTTACCAAGAGAGCAGTTTGCGGCAAAGACGCGATTATGGAATGGATAGACGGCAATATCGGTTCTAAACTTACTATGAAATATCCAAGCGTTATTTTAAAAGGCGAGGGCGCTGTAGGTACTACTATTTCAGTCGCTATGGCAGGAGAAGGTCAAATTCAGGATGCAGGTTCTAAGATGATTCATCTTGCGCCGCATACTTCTTCTACTATTATAGCCAAGTCTTTGTCTAAAGGCGGAGGAAATGCTGTTTATCGCGGAGAAATTGTGCATTCACCTAAAGCGCACCATTCTTATACGCATGTCGAATGCGATACACTTATTTTGGATGAAAAGTCCAAGTCAGATACAATTCCCCTAAACAAAATCAGCAATGGTACATCTATACTAGAACACGAAGCCAGAGTTTCTAAGGTTTCGCAAGAACAGCTGTTTTATTTGATGAGCAGGGGCTTGACGCAAGAACAAGCGACTGAGATGATAGTGCTTGGATTTATAGAACCGTTTGCAAGAGAATTGCCTATGGAATACGCAGTCGAACTCAATCAATTATTAAAAATGGATATGTCGGGTTCAATAGGATAATTCATAAGATTAAATAAAAAGTCCTTTTGATTATTTTTCAAAAGGACTTTTTTGGTTAAATATAATAATAGCTTTATAATTTGATTTGAAAGTAATTTCGGTTTTTAACAAGGGTTAGGTATTCAAAACCAATTTCTTTTAAGACATTATAAACATAATCTCGTTTTTCGCCCAGTCGGGCTATACTATGAGCATCAGATCCAAAGGTTATAAGTCTGCCGCCCAATTCATAATATCTTTTTAAGACTTCCAAATTAGGTAACATCTTATCTGTCAGGCCTTCTGTGCTTGTATTGATTTCTAGGATTTTGTCTTTTCTTATGATTTTTAGTAATATCTCATCTAAAATTTCACTAAATTCGCTATATTGAAATGATTTTGTCTCATAGGGGGCTTTTCTTTCAACATAACCGATATGTCCTATCGTGCTGTAATAGTACGGTGCATCAATGCTTTCCAAAATTAAATTAAAGTATTCATTATAGCTTGTATGTTTGTCTTTTCCTTCAAAGAACTCTTTTGTATAACAATCCTTGCCCTCTACTTCATGTACACTGTTGATAACATAATCAAAATTATATGTATTGATTATATCGGTGTTTTCTTGATTTTTTTCTCTAAAATATCCTACTTCAATTCCGACAATCAATTCAACATTATGTTTTTTTGCAAAATCCACA
>DATCJR010000068.1 GCA_036562685.1 Clostridia bacterium
GCTTTGCATAGAAGGGGCGCGCTGGATAACAATAAAGAGCTGGTCGATCTTGCGAAAAGACTAGAAAAGGCTACCTTGGCTACGATAGAGCAGGGCGTTATGACCGGCGACTTGATTGGATTGTTCAAAAAAGACGGCGTAGAGCCCAAAAAAGTCAATTCAAAACAATTCTTGCAAGAAATCAAGCTTAGACTTGAAAACCTATAAAAACTTTTTGGCGGCTTGCAAACAAGCCGCCAAAAAAAAGATTATATTGTTAGAATTTCCCTTTGCATAAAAGCCGATTTTATGGTAATATATATTGCGGCGTCAGTCATAAGGCTCGCCTGCAGATTTATTAAACCAAAAGGCATATAAATAATACCTAAATATTTTAGGTTTTTTTAAAAAAAATACTAAAAATTTTTGAAGCTTTTGGTTTAAAAATATTAGTCAAATCATTGACATAAAAATCTATAAATGATATTATATTTTGGCACTAATTCGAAGGGGTTGTGTATGCGGGTGTAGCTCAATGGTAGAGCTCCAGCCTTCCAAGCTGGCTGCGTGGGTCCGATTCCCATCACCCGCTCCATTTATGCGCCTGTAGCTCAGCTGGATAGAGCAACGCCCTTCTAAGGCGTGGGTCGGGGGTTCGAATCCCTTCAGGCGTACCAAGTGCGCGGTGGGTATAGCTCAGTTGGTTAGAGCGCCAGGTTGTGGCCCTGGAGGTCAAGAGTTCAACTCTCTTTACTCACCCCAATAGTATAATGGGGTGTCGCCAAGCGGTAAGGCACGGGACTTTGACTCCCGCATTCGTAGGTTCAAATCCTGCCACCCCAGCCATTAATAAGCTGATTGACAACTGAATATTATTACATTGATCCCATTTTTTTGATCCATTAGCTCAGTCGGTAGAGCACATGACTTTTAATCATGGTGTCCCGAGTTCGATTCTCGGATGGATCACCATTTATTTTGCGGATGTGGCGGAATTGGCAGACGCGCCAGACTTAGGATCTGGTATCGTACGATGTGGGAGTTCAAGTCTCTTCATCCGCACCAATTGGAGCTGTATGCGGCAGTAGCTCAGCGGTAGAGTGTCGCCTTGCCAAGGCGAATGTCGCGAGTTCGAATCTCGTCTGCCGCTCCATTTGTGGACCTTTAGCTCAGCTGGTAGAGCAATTGACTCTTAATCAATGGGCCCAGGGTTCGAGTCCCTGAAGGTCCACCATATTTTTTATCCCATTCCCGTTATATGGGAATGGAGATTATCATGATTAACTCGGGAATGCCCGTTGATGGCGTTTTCGGGTTTTTTGTACCATTTTTTAGACCTTTTTTTATTTCAAAATTCCTGTTTCTTTGATTGACTGTATATAATCAGAAGGGGACATATTGGTTATGTCTTTGAATTGCTTTGAAAAGTATTGCAAAGTATCATACCCCAGCATTTCGGAAATGTCTGATATAGAATAAATGCCTTCGGAGATATAGCTTTTTGCCTTTTCGATTTTTAGACGAATAAAATATTGAATAATGCTTTCGCCCATTGTTTCTTTAAATAACTTTTTTAGATAAGTAGGCGAGTAGCCAAGCTTATAAGAAAGAGATTGAATCGTCAGTTTTGATCCTATGCTTTTTTGCATAATATTAATCATCTGCTTGACTATATAATTCTGCGTTTCGTCGGCAGGCTTAGATGATTGCGACTTTTCTTCTAACAAAAAAAGCAGCAGACATTCAAGGCAGTTTTTTATATTTTGTAATGCACCTAACTCAGCCTTTTCTTTTAGGTCAAGGCTGTATTGATACACCAAATTAAGCGGAGCAGAGAAAACTTTTCTGCTTTGGCTTAGCATATTTTTTATAAAAACTCTTTCATTGTTTGAGATTTCCAAAACCGTACCTGCTATTTTATGTATGGGTTCAAGATTACCGTCAAATCCCGTTACTATGACATTGGTATTAGAACGGTTAGGTCTGACGTTATGAAAATGGTTAGGAGCATGAATAAAAGCCTGTCCTTGGCTTAAAATGAAACTTTGATCGATATCAGTAATATCTGCTTCGCCCGAATCGCAATAAACAATTTCCCAAAAGTTATGCTGCTCTCCTTCAAAGCGGAAGTTTTTTGAATAAGCAAAATAATGAAGCGAATAGAGTTTATCTACTGATATTATGTCTTTTATCTCAGTTGGGATATATTTTTCTTCCATAGTTTTTATTATAACAAAAATATAAGGTTTTGTGTCTTATTATATAAACTTATAAGACTTTTTTTATATTTTGTGTTAATTAATCTTGTTATAATAATACTAAACAAAAGAAAAAATTAGGAGAAACCAATGAACGATTATAAGGATATTTACAAAAACTTTTTAATTGACGGTGATTTTGTAAGCCTAGAACGCTATGGCGAAGGACATATCAATGATACATATAAGCTAAGCGTAAGCGATAACGGCAAGATTGTCAATTATATTCTTCAAAGAATCAATAAAAGACTGTTTACCAATGTAGAAGCTTTGATGCGCAATATAGAACTAGTAACAGACTTTTGCCGTAAAAGCGTAATTAAGCGCGGCGGAGATCCTTTGCGTGAATGTTTGACACTTGTAAAAACAAGAGACGGAAAAAGCTATTACTTTGACGGAACAGAATATTTTAGAGTGTATTTGTTTATAGAAAACGCAACAACATACCAGATAGTTAGAAATCCTCAGGATTTTTATCAAAGCGCAGTAGCTTTTGGTAATTTTGCCAATTTGCTTGCTGATTTTGATGCTTCCCAACTTTATGAAGTTTTGCCCAATTTCCACAACACCAAAGTTCGCTATGAAAACTTCAAAAAAGCGGTGGAAAAAGACGAATTTGGACGCAAACAAGAAGTGTTAAAAGAAATCGAATGGGTAGAAGATCACAAATATTTGTGCTCTCAAATCGTGGATAAAATTGCTTCTGGCGAGATACCTCTTCGTGTTACCCATAATGACACAAAACTAAACAACGTAATGATAGACGACGCTACAGGCAAAGCAATAGCAGTTATAGATTTGGATACAGTTATGCCTGGTTCATTGTGCTATGATTTTGGCGACAGCATCCGTTTTGGCTGCAACCCTGCTGCCGAAGACGAACCCGATTTGTCCAAAGTTAACTTCCGTTTTGATCTGTATCAAACCTATCTTGAGGGCTATCTTTCAGCAATAGGCGATTCTATAACCAAGGCAGAAAAAGAAAACTTGCCTATGGGTGCGGTTTTGATGACTTATGAATGCGGAATGCGCTTTTTGACAGATTATCTTGAAGGCGATGTGTATTTCAGAACATCAAGAAAAGGACAAAACCTTGACCGCGCACATACTCAGTTTAAGCTTGTTGACGATATGTTAGCAATCTTTGACAAGATGAAGGCTTTGGTGAAATAATTGATGTCAAACGTCAAAATGACAGAAAATTTTTAGGAGATTTTATGGACGGATTTTTACTGACCGAAAAATTGCTAAGATATGCAAAAAAACATTTACATTTAGATGAGTTTGACGAAGTTTATACGCGCAATGTTTTATTGTCAGAATTAAAATTATCTAAACCTTGTGAACAAAACGCTGATTTATCCAGTATAGACTCAATGGATGTTCCTGACGAGTTATGGCAAGAACTGAAAGAATATGCAATAGAAAACAACCTTGCTGACGACGATACTGCCGATATTTTTTGCGCAAATATATTTGGACTGCTTACTCCCGTACCGTCAGAGATTAATAGAGAGTTCCATATAATTAAGGAAAAGAGCGGAATACAGGCAGCTTGCGATTATCTTTTTGATATGTGCATCAAAAACGGCTATATCCAAAAGACGGCGATAGCACGAAATCTAAAATGGGATTATGAAGACGAAAAAAACAAGCTGGAAATAACGATTAATCTTTCCAAGCCCGAAAAGAACAATAAAGATATAGCAAAACTGCTTACTATGCCGCAGGGAAACAAATATCCTCAATGTATGTTGTGTAAGGAAAATGAAGGCTTTGAAGGCACTATGACTCATCCGCCTAGAAGAAATCTTCGTACCATAAAAGTTAATCTAAACGGTGAAAAATGGTTTATGCAGTATTCACCTTATGCATACTATGATGAACATTGCATTGTCATCAATGAAGAACATATTCCCATGCGTGTAGATGAAAAAACGCCTTATAAGCTTTTGGACTTTGTAGATGCTTTTCCTAATTACTTCATAGGCAGCAATGCTTCATTGCCCATTGTAGGCGGATCTATTCTTAACCACGAACATTATCAAGGCGGACGCCATCTGATGCCTATGCATTTTGCCAAAATCAAAAAGGAATACACAGCTTCAAAATATCCTGATTTGAAAATAGGCATACTTGACTGGTACAACAGTGTGATCCAGATAGAAGGCAAAAGCAGAGATTGTGTCGCAGCTTTTGCAGCTGAGGTTATTAAAGAATGGAAGGAGTTTTCGTGTCCCGAATGCGAAATCATAAGCCATACAGGACAAACTCCGCACAATGCAGTATCGCCTATATGCAGAAAGTCAGGCGACACTTATATAATGTCTTTAATACTTAGAAACAACCGTACTAATGAACAATACCCCGACGGTATTTTCCATGTTCATCCCGAGTACCAAAACATCAAAAGCGAAGGCATCGGCTTGATTGAAGCTATGGGCTTGTTTATACTGCCTGGACGCCTAAAACGCCAGCTTGACGAAATAGAAAACATACTTTTCGGAAAATCGCAATATGACCAAAATTTATACAATGATAAAAATCATGACTTATATATTCATAGAAATATGATTCAAAAACTTATGAATGAGGGCATGGCAAAAGACAAGGCGCAAGCACATGAAAGAGTTCAAAACTATGTAAACCGTGTTTGTGCTGCAATTTTAGATAATACATCCGTATTCAAAAATGATGAAATCGGCAAAAAAGGTTTCCAAAAGTTTATTAAAACATTAAATCTACAGGAGGTTTAAAAAAAATGGAACATATTCTTGTAACAGGCGGCGCCGGATATATAGGCAGCCACACGCTAGTAGAACTGTTAGACCGCGGATATAAAGTATCGGTTATTGACAATCTATCTAACTCCTGTGACGAGTCATTAAGACGCGTAAAAGAGATAACATGCAAAGATTTTGTTTTTTACAATGCTGATTTGCGTGACCGTGAAGCGATGGAAAAGATTTTTGCTAACAATACATTTGATGCAGTAATTCACTTTGCAGGACTAAAGGCTGTGGGCGAATCCTGCTACAAACCGCTCGAATATTATGACAATAATATTTACGGCACACTTGTATTGCTAGAAACAATGAGAAAATATAACGTCAAAAAAATAGTCTTTTCTTCTTCCGCCACAGTTTACGGTACACCAGAATGTCTGCCCTTAACCGAGACATGCAAAACGGGCGGTACCACCAATCCTTATGGTTCAACCAAATATTATCTTGAAGGAATTTTGACCGACCTTTATAAGTCAGACAACTCATGGAATGTAATAATTCTTAGATATTTCAATCCCGTAGGCGCGCATAAAAGCGGAAAAATCGGCGAAGATCCTAAAGGCATTCCTAATAACCTTATGCCTTATGTAGCGCAAGTAGCAAGCGGAAAATTAGAAAAAATAAGGGTATTTGGCAACGATTATCCTACTCATGACGGTACAGGAGTGCGTGATTTTATACATGTAGTGGACCTTGCATTAGGACATATCGCAGCTATCCAAAAATGCACTCAAAGCGGCGTACATATCTACAATCTAGGCACAGGAGTTGGATACAGCGTATTAGATATGATACATGCGTTTGAAGAAGCCTGCGGCAAAAAGCTGCCTTATGAAGTGGTAGAAAGACGAAGCGGAGATATTGCTTCATGCTATGCCAACGCCGACAAAGCCAAGAAAGAATTAGGCTGGGAAGCAAAATACGGCATAAAAGAAATGTGCCGCGATCAATGGAACTGGCAGAGCAAAAATCCTAACGGATATTGTGATTAGTTTTTTAACAAAAGATAAAATCATGAGAAATCAAAAAAGGATGCATATCATTGCATCCTTTTTTTGTTACCAAACTTCTACTATCTTAATCATGGGTTTTCTTTCCATAAGAACTATATATGCGTAAGTGGGATGACCCATGCGGGGAAGACCTAAACTACCTGGGTTAACAAGCGTACATCCGTTTATGGTCTCCATATATGGAATGTGCGTATGTCCATACAAAACCAAATCAGCATTTACTTCGTTTGCTCTGTATATCAGGTCGTTTAAGGATTCTTTTACATGATATTTATGTCCATGGGTTATAAGCAATTTATGACCGTCTATATCCATAACAACTTCATCGCCTGCTTGAGAAAACATATCGCAATTACCCTTAACCATAATCAGTCTGTCGCCCAAAAGGTTTTTATATGGATAAATCGAGTTGATTCCATCGCCTAAGAATATCACATAATCGCTTTCAGTTAAAATGCCGCTTATTTTTTTTAACGGTACGGTGTTAGAATGAATATCAGATAATACTACTATTCTAGTCATCATTTTGCCTTTAGTTCAATATATTTTTGCTTTAATTCCGCCAATGCTCTTGCTCTGTGGCTGACTTGATTTTTTTCAAAAGCTGTCGCCGCTCCAAAACTCTTTTTTAGGTCATACGAAAAAAACAACGGGTCATAGCCGAATCCGCCTGTTCCTTCAGGCTGATTCATAATTTCGCCGAAAGTTTTGCCCTCCGCGGTAATTTCTGTTCCGTCAGGTAAAAGCAATACCATTGTGCATACAAAGTACGCACTTCTGTCGGCTACGCCTTGAAGATTATTCAGAAGTTTCTGATTGTTCTTTTGAGAATCAGCATCAATGCCCGCATATCTTGCCGACATTATTCCGGGTTCGTTGCCTAAGCTGGGGACGATAAGTCCGCTGTCATCAGCCAATACCGCCATAGTACCATTGATGCTCTCAAATACCGCTCTTGCCTTTATACGCGCATTTTCCAAGAATGTGGTACCGTTTTCTTCCGGATTAATGTCCAGTCCCAGGTCTTTTAATGACTTTATTTCTTCAAAAAAATCGCCAAGAATTTCTTTTATTTCTTTGGCCTTGCCTGCGTTATTAGTTGCTACTGCTAATAGTTTTTTATTCATAATTTGACCTTAAGATTTTGCTTAAAGCATAACATATTTTTTAGATTTAGCACATAAAAACCATTATAATGATATATCGTTTGTCTTTGATTATGATATAATAAAAAACAGACGAGGTGAATCATGGATTCTCAGACTTTTCAAGTTGTCAAAGATTTGATTGCCCAAAGTCAAAACATCGTCTTTTTTGGTGGGGCTGGGGTTTCTACGGCTTCGGGAATTCCTGATTTTAGGTCGGCGACAGGACTGTATAATCAGAAATCAAACACCGATTATTCGCCAGAATATATGCTGAGTCATGAATTTTTTATAAAACATCCTGATCAGTTTTCTGATTATGTCAGAAACAACCTAATTTATGATAAAGCCAAGCCCAATAATGCGCATAAGGCATTGGTAGTGCTGGAAAAACAGGGCAAATTAAAAGCAGTCATTACTCAAAACATAGACGGATTGCATCAGCAAGCTGGAAGTACTAATGTTTTTGAACTGCATGGCAATCTTACTGATTATTATTGCATAGGCTGCAAAAAGGAATACACCAAAGAAGAGTTTTGCGCTCATTCAGGTGCTTTTTTGTGCAAAAAATGCGGCAAAGTAATTAGACCTAGAGTTGTATTATACGGCGAAGGTCTTGATATGAATGTTTATTGGACTGCTGTAAAATATATTCAGCATTCTGATGTCTTTATAGTAGGCGGAACATCGCTTGTGGTGTATCCAGCGGCCGGGCTTTTGGATTTTTATTCAGGACATAGACTTGTTTTGATTAACATGGAAAAGACGCCTGCCGACAGCAGAGCAGATTATGTGCTTCAAGGCGATGTATCTAAAATTTTGTGGGATTTGGTAAATTAAATATATATTTTTTTAGGAGGTAAAATTATGCCGCATATTTCAGTTAAAATGCTAAAGGGCAGAACAGAAGCCCAAAAGGAAAAGCTGGCGACAGAGCTTGCTAAGACCTTACAAAATGTATTGGGAATAGGAGATACTCATATTTCGGTATCTGTTCAGGACTATACAGCGCAAGAATGGCAGGAAGTATTTAAACAAGAAGTTACGGACAATATGCAAAACATAAGAATAAAGCCCAAATACGATCCTAAGGATTTGTTATAAAAAGGGTATATAAACAGGGTATAACATAATTATTGCCAAAATATGTTTTAAGTTTTGAGTGATATCAGAAGTAATATTTGACACAATAATATTATGATGATATACTCTGTTTTAGAAAATATTTTTGTTTTTTAAAATGCAGAGGATATTTTTCCTTTGCATTTTTTTATAGGAGAAACATGTTTGAAGAACTTAATTTATCGCAAGACATTCTAAATGCGCTTTCATCAGGTGGTTTTGTAACGCCTACCCAAATTCAATCCCAATGTATTCCGCTTTTATTAGAAGGACATGATGTAGTGGGACGGTCGCAGACGGGTTCAGGCAAGACTTTTGCTTTTGGATTACCTATTTTAGAAAAAATAAGCCATGAACAAGACGGGATTAATGCGCTTATTATTTGTCCTACAAGAGAGCTTGCATTGCAGGTTACGGATGAACTCAAAAAAATATCCAAGTTCAAAAATTCTTGCAATGTCGTGCCTGTTTATGGCGGGGCTGATATGATGAGACAGATAAAAGCACTCAAAACAGCCAAGGTTGTAGTAGGCACACCCGGAAGAATTATTGACCATATAGAAAGACACACTCTCAAACTTAACAATATAAAAACTGTGGTTTTGGATGAAGCTGATGAAATGCTTAATATGGGTTTTAGAGAGGATATAGAAACCATTTTGAAATCTACGCCCAAAGACCGTCAGACTGTTATGTTTTCGGCCACCATGCCTTACGAGATAAAAGAGATTACCAAGCTGTATATGAATGATCCCAAATATATCGAGATCGGTCAGAATAACAGCACTTTGGACGAGATAGAACAGCATTATGTCAAGGTTTTCAAAAACCAAAAGAAAGAAGCGCTAATTGAGTTTTTAGAAAAAGATTCACCTAAAAGAACTATTATTTTTTGCAATACCAAACGCATGACCGAAGAACTGGAGCATTTTTTATACCAAAAAGGTTATCTGGCTTATTCTTTACATGGCGATATGCGCCAGAGCCAAAGACAGCGTGTCATGAGGTCAATCAAAGCGGAAGAGAGATTTATTTTGGTAGCGTCTGATGTCGCCGCACGCGGAATTGATATAAAAGATGTTGATTATGTAATTAATTATGATTTGCCCAATGATTTGGAATATTATATTCACAGAATAGGGCGAACAGGCAGAGCAGGCAAGGCGGGCAAAACCTTGACTATAATCAACGGCGAGGAGCAGCTTAATCTGTTAAAAGAATATATAAAAAAGACCAATTCCAAAATACATGAAATAAGGCTTTCTATGAGCGTGGACGAATACGCAGATATATCAAGCCGTCAATCAAAAAAATACGCTGCTGCCAAAGCTAGTATGAAATCCCAAAAGCCGGTTGAGAAAGACTTGCCTAAATTCAACCGCAATAAGCTTAATACAAAAACTCAAAGACCAGAAAAATCCCAAAACGGCTTTTCTAAATTTCAAAGTTTTAAAACAAGTAAATTCAGCCAGGAAAGTTCATTTTCTAAGGCATCTGGGTTTTCTGAAAGCACAGAATCAAGACGTCAAAGAAATTCTAAAAGCGGCTATAAGGGCAGCAAAAAAGAAAACAGTTTTACAGATAAAAAATCAAAACACGAAAAATCATTTGATTATAAAATTGCTGGTTTTGACGACTTTGAAAAAACCAAAAAGTCCAAAAAATCATATAAGCTAGACTCAAACAAGGGAAAAAAGAATCAAACTAAACCTGAAGAAAAAAAGTTTTATGATAAATTTTTAAAAAAGAAAAAAAAGACCGTCTAAAAAAGACGGTCTTTTTATATTTTTTATAAATTCTATATTCCCCAGAACAGCCAGATTAGAACATAACCGGTGATTACTGCGGCTAGAGTAAAAGGTACGCTTATTTTCATAAATTGTCCTGCTTTTACTTCGTAGCCTTCCTTTCTCAAGATTCCAAGTCCTGTTATGTTGGCAGATGCGCCGATAGGTGTCAGATTGCCGCCCAATGTTGCACCGCTTAGCAATCCAAAATACAATACAGTCGGATCAACGCCTAGCATAGAAGCAATTCCTGCAACGACAGGAAGCATAGTGGCGGTGTAGGGGATATTATCAATAAATGCTGAAACAAGTACGGACGCCCATACGATAATTGTATAGATAAGGAAAAGATTTCCGCCGCCTGCTTTTTTGATTAATTCGGCGATCTTGTCCACTACGCCAGCCTCGCTTATTCCTGCAATTATTATAAACAAGCTGCCTAATAATAACAGGGTAAAGAAATCTATTTCTTTTATGGTGTCTTTTAATACAGAAAAATCTTTGGTCTTAATTAATGTATAAATTAATCCTACTATCAACAAGCCTACACAGATAAGTCCGTTGGTAATGGATAGTTTGTATTCTTCGGGTATAAAGGAAGCTATTATCAACAAAACAATCATACCAAGGAGCAGAATTGTTGGAACATAATCATTAACTTCGGTGCTTTGATTAATTGTAAGAGGTTGCTTGTCCTTTCTAAATAGCCATACCAATATCAATGTTGACATAATGGCGGCAATTTGTACCACAAAAAACAGTCCAGGACGGTTCTGGTAAACAAAGAAATCCATGAAATTCATACCTGTTTTAGAAGCAAGCATTATTGAAGTGGTATCGCCTACAAGCGTTGCCGCACCTTGCAGGTTTGACGAAATTGCTATCGCAATAATGCTTTTTACAGGTGATATTTTGAGCTTTTTTGAAATATCAAGAGCCACAGGTGCTACCATTAGTACGGTCGCTACATTGTCAACAAATGCGCTGATAAGGCCTGCAAATAGCGCCAGTGCGATTATAGCCCAGTTGACGCTTGGCATCTTTTTTATTAACAAGTCGGCCATAAGCGCGGGCATTTTGGAAGCTATGAATAATGCCACTATACCCATAGTTCCGCCAATCATCAGCAAGACATTCCAGTCAACCGCAAAAAAGACTTTATTAATAGGGAGTATTTGCAAAATTACAAACAATGCTGCTGAACACAAGGCAATGTATGCACGCAATTTCGGAAATATCATCAGGCAGATGTAAGTTATAATAAAAATAACTAAAGCCAAAATTAATTGCATTGGTTTTCCCCTTGTACTAAAAATATTAAACCCATTATAAATTATAAAAGGCATTAAATAAAGAGAAAATTAAAAAAATTTTCTAATTGGCTTGCTTAAAAAAAATAGTTTTTAAAAGTTATTTTAAATAATTGTATTTTTAATGAATAAAGATTTTCCGCAATAAAAGCTTTTTTTTATTAAAATCAAATTAAGGAAAAAAGAAAGATAGAAAAGCTAACATACCTAATTTTTGGGTGCTGATGCGCCTGTGTTTTTTATGCTCTGCTGCAAAGCGGCTACAAGGTCGATAGCCACATTAGGTACGCCTTCTTTGGATGCAACTATTTCTTTTCCGCGTATTTTCATATCTATTGCGGCTCTTAATTTTGCCTGATATTCATCTTTGTAGTCTTGAGGATTAAACTTCCCGCTCATGCTGGCGATCAGATTTTTGGCTAATTCAAGTTCGTTTTTGCTGACCTTAACTGAAGAATCATAAACAGGCGGTGCGCCTATTTCTTCATGAAAATACATAAGATTCATAATCATTGTTTTGTCTTTTATTCGTATGCTTACCAAGTTTTGTTTGTTTGACATCACAGTGCGTGCAATAGCAGCTTTGTTTTGGCTTTGCATAGCAGCTCTTAATAGTTCAAAAGGTTTGGCTGCGCCGTCAGGATGAACATAGTATGATTTGGCAAAATATATAGGATCAATTTCTTTTATATCTACAAATGATTCTATTGTTATGGATTTGTCTTTAGGGGTTTTGATTTTTTCAAAGTCTTCATCATCCATTATGACATATTTGTCGGGTTCATATTCATAGCCCTTGACAATATCTTTTGGGCTTACCTCTTCGGTGCAGCTAGCACAGAACTTTTTGTAATGTATGCGTTCTTTGGTCTTGCGGTGCAGTTGATTGAAGCTGATATCATTATTTTTGACCGCAACTTCCAGCTTGACCGGAATATAAACAAGTCCAAAAGTAATCGACGCTTTGCTAAATGCCATAATTTATCCTTTTTGATTAAATCAGAAAATAAAAACATAACATATTTATCTATGCTACTATCAAATATTATTCCAAATTTGAGCTAAAATAATCCGAGAGATATATGTTCTTTTATATTTAGTCAAATTTTACTATATAGCTATTAAATCCACAAAAGTTGTTTGAATCTAAATTTTATTGTGGTATAATTCATTTATTAAAGGAAGCTTGATATGTATCGTCATTTTTTAAAACCAGTAATTGAATATTTAATAGCATTAATAGGATTTATCGTTATTTTGCCGTTATTTTTATCATTGATGTTAATAATAAAAATTGATTCACGCGGACCTGTTTTTTTCAAACAAAACAGAATTGGCAAGAATAAAAAGATTTTTAAGATTTTGAAATTTAGAACGATGCGTATTGATACGCCCAAAGATGTTCCTACGCATTTACTTGAAAATCCCGATCAATATATAACTAGAGTAGGACGTTTTTTGAGAAAAACTAGCCTTGATGAGTTGCCGCAAATACTTAACATTCTGGGCGGTAAAATGGCTATTATTGGACCTAGACCTGCCCTTTGGAATCAAGATGATTTGATTGCAGAGCGCGATAAATATAATGCTAATAGTATAAAACCTGGACTTACAGGTTGGGCGCAGGTTAACGGAAGAGATGAATTACCTATCCCTATCAAAGCGCAATTTGATGGAGAATATGTTAAAAAGCTTAATTTCTTTTTTGACATAAAAATCTTTTTTATGACTATATTCAAGGTTTTAAAAAGAGATGGCGTCAAAGAAGGAAAGACAACAGAAGTTTTAGACGAATCAGTTTCTAATCAAAATATATAGAAGGAAAAATAATGGCTGTTAACATAGCAAT
>DATCJR010000069.1 GCA_036562685.1 Clostridia bacterium
ACATGTGCTTTTGCATGGACAATCATAGCAATAATCAGTAGCACCTTGAGGTTTGTTCTTAGAATTGAAATATTTTAAAGAACCATAAGAACTTAAGCTAATACATTTCTTTCCTAACAAAAATGAAATGATATCAAAATCATGACAGCTCTTTTGCAAAATCATCGGACTTGTTGTATTACTGTTTCTCCAATTTCCGCGAACAAAAGAATGCGCTTGATGCCAATATCCAACATTTTCTACAGCATCTAATGTGACTATATCTCCGATAATTTTGGAATCGATAATTTCTTTAATTTTGGTGTAAAAAGGCGCATATCTAAGCACATGACAAACAACTACTAGTCTTTTAGTCTCTTTAACCTTTTTTTCAAGTTCAATACATTCATCCAAATTAGGTGAAATAGGTTTCTCAAGTAAAATATCATAACCTTTATCAAGCGCAATAAGAGCCTGTCTTACATGATCACGATCTTGTGTTGCAATAAAGATTACATCGGCTAATTTATCTTGACTGAGCAAACTTTCTGCACTGTCAAAACACATATTGTCCGGCACATTAAACTCTTTTTTTGCCTCTAACACTTTGTTAGCATCAATATCCGCTATTGCAACTATTTTCATAGTTTCCCTATGTTCATGCTGATATTTTGCGTAAGTGTGATAACCTCTTGATCCTAATCCAACTATTGCTACTGTGTACATCTTTAGTTCATCTCCGTCATTTGTTTAGTAAACAAATTATTTGTTTCATTGATTGGCTATATAATAACACTATAAAATTATAAAGTCAATGTAATATTTTGGAATTTTTGAATATTTTTTTATAAATTACCTAAAAAATAATTGTGTTTTTCTGAAACATATTGTATAATGTTTACTAAACAAGGACTTTAATGAGGTGATTAACAAATGGCAACAATAAGAGACGTTGCAAGATTAGCTAAAGTTTCAATAGCAACGGTATCTCGAATACTTAACAACAGCGCGGATTTTAACACCACCAACAGCACTAGAGAAGCTGTTTTGGAAGCAGCTAGACAGCTTAATTATTCGCCTTCTCAAAATTACAAACGAAAAAACGCTCCTTCAAAAAAAGTAGGAGTTATAATAAACATGACCTCAGAACGCTTTTATGATAGTTATTTTATGAAAGTGTTAGAGGGAATAAAAAACGTCCTTGCAAAAAATGATTATGAATTAAATTTCATACATTCGCAGCATGATTTTAATGAAACGACAATAAATGAACTTTTTGAAACAGATCTAAAAGGATTAATTTTGATGGTAACGCCTAAAGATTTTGATCTGGAATTGATAAGAAAAAAAGTAAAACATCTTGTAGGCGTTGACACTTCTATCTATGATATCGATAACGTTCGTTATAATCGTTATGAAGCCGGCTATAAAGCTATGACATATCTAATAGAAAACAATCATAGAGATATTGCTTATATTGGATCAATTATCAATGAAAACGATATTTCAACATTGGGAAGATATGCTGCTTATAAAAACGTGCTTGCTTATTACAATATCCCCTATAATCCCGAATGGGTAATCAATAGTAATTGGGAAAGACAAAAATGTTTTTCTCTTACTCAGCAGATGCTGTCAAAACCCAAAAGACCGAGTGCAATTTTTGTAGCCAGCGATCATATGGCTATTGCTAGTATGTCGGCTATTTATCAAATGGGTTTACGCATTCCTGATGATATTTCGGTCATCAGTATATCCAATATAGAATCTTCAAAATACACCAATCCGCCGCTTACAACGATATCCATACCGCAGATAGAAATGGGTAACATTATTGCAAATACCCTTATAAAAAGAATAGAAGGAGACAAAAGTCTCCCTCAACAAATTTATGTTCCAACAGAACTTATCGTGCGTAATTCTGTAAAAACTCTATAAAATCAGTAGTTATTGAAAAAATTATCTACTCCTATGTAAATATATACCAAATGCACTTCCTATCGGCATCCCCTTTTCTAACCTTTGTTTAACTTTAGCGGCAAAGCTGCTGGTAGGTTTGTATTTTTGAATATCATCTTCAATACTGCCAAACAAATATCTTTCGGCCGACCTGTTCTCAGGATTAACGCTTATTATCTTATACCTGCTCTTAAAACGCAAAATATTAGAACTTGATGGAAGAAGTTCATCTAGTACGGGCGACAACAGCCATGAACTACAAAGACATATAATACTTTCTGAAGAAAAGAATGTAGTTGCACTATCATAAGATTGTGTGCAGGCATTCTCGTTAAGGGGTTCTCCAGCCGGAATATGTATATTATAAGCTTTTGATCCTTTAGGTATTAAAATATCATTATAAGTATAATCTTCTTCTGTAATAGTGGATTGAAATTGCAATCTGCCCAGTCGGAAAATTTTAAGTTGAATAGGTTCAGCAAGCCAATTTAGTTCTTTTAACCCGCAAATTCCAGTTTCCTTTACACAAACATCATTCCAAATGGCAAAATCTTTAAAAGTGTCAAAATAAACATCATCTGCCCAATTATTATCTACA
>DATCJR010000070.1 GCA_036562685.1 Clostridia bacterium
GTGTCAATAAGTATATCTCATTTTACAAAATGTTATAATTGTTATATACATTTCAAAAAGCTTTTAATATATCATTAATTTGTGGAAAAAAATTAAATTTATAGATATTATTTACAAAAAAAATAAAAAACCCTTTTGAAAATCAAAAGGGTTAAAAGGGACATATAGAGATTATATTATTTTAAACATGTATTAGGTTTCCTGCATTACTTCTGATGCTAAGGTGTTATCTACTATGTCCTCAAAATTAACGCGTCTTTCCAAAGAATTTGCGTTTTCCATAATATCAAGCAATCTTTCATAAGCAGTTTTGCTCATCACCAAAGAATCCGCCCATGCATCTATATCGCGGTAATTTTGAATAACATTTTGAAGTGTTTCTAAGTTGATTGAAGTAAATGAACTTTGCAACGCTTGCGCAGCTTCTTCTAATGTGGCAGTCTTTAGATAATCATAGCCTTTTTTGATTGCTCGTAAAAATTTCTTGGCTGTATCTTTATTCTTTTCAAGATAGCTTCTCTTTGCTGAAAATGCCGTATAAGGAACTTCACCGCTTTCTCTGCCTACGCTTGCAACTATATAGCCCTTGCCCTGCAACTCGATTTCACTAGCCAAAGGCTCAAACAATGTGGTGTAATCTACTGTTTGATCTGCTTCAAAGACAGGACGCATCATATCAAAAGCAACTGTCGTATCAAGATTTATATTTTGATCATCATACAATCCGTATTGATTGCAAACATATTCCAAAGTCATTGCTGGAACACCACCGGGTCGTCCCGCCAAAACACGCTTGCCTTCTAATTTTGTCCATTCAAAATCAGGATCTGGTGTTCTGCCAACCAAGAAAGAACCATCTCTTTTGGTAAGCTGTCCAAATATAACTGGATAGTCCGATGTGCCTTGTATATGAATATATACAGTAGCTTCTGGACCCATAAGGCCAATATCAGCAGAATTGCTTGTAAGAGCAACCATGACTTTGTCTGCTCCGCCCGAATTAGTTAGTTCAATTTTTAGACCTTCATCTTTAAAAAATCCTTTATTGATTGCAACATACATTGGCGCATAAAAAATACTATGAGTAACTTCAGCAAGCCTTATTTTCTTTAATCCATCTTTTTTTGGACATCCTATAAGAGATAACGGCATTAACATAGCCAATGCTAAGCAAACAAAAAATGTAAACAGTTTTTTCATAAATTCCTCCTATGTCAAACTATTTACATATTATTCTTAAAGATTTTTTTATGTTAAATTGGCAATCTTCATTTTTTATTGTCAAGATTATTTTTAGACAAAATCATTTTTTTAGATTTCTTTACTTTTAGATAAAACACAAAAACTGCAAAAATATAAAACAAACCTATTATTCCGCTGATGGGATAAAATGAATCTACTATTGTCTTAAAACCTAATCTTGATATAACAAGTCCTACTATTAATACGGACAAAATAGACAAAGCCTTGTTTTTTATAAAACTTTGAGTCCAAGAATTCATAGTATAAACTGCAGTTAAAATGGTGGTAAATATTCCGCTCCAAATGATTATAGCTGCAACAAATGACATATTCATTCTTGACGCTATTTCCATAACAGGCATACTTGAATTAAAAGTGTTTATTCCTGCACACATTATAGCTGCTGTAAGTAAAGCAATAAAAAGCCCTATGACTGCACTGCCTGTTACAGCGCCGCGAAGTTGTTCTTTTAACGGCAGCTTTATTGTCGTTATCACTCCCGTTGAAAGCATGATATTCATTGAAACATATATAGAAACATAGAACATCATCAACCCTAAATTATTAGAATAATTCATTTTATAAGGAACAGGATGTGTTAAGCTGAAAATTCCAATTATTAATACCATATACAAGATGATAGGGATAAGTACTGCATTAACATCCATTAATGTATCAATCCCTCTAAAAATCACTATAAAAACCAAAACAGCGGTTAGAATGCTTATAATAGGATATTGTGATAGATTATAGCTTTCCAAAAGTGAATCGCAGCCAGCAAACATAGTCGATAATATTATCAAGTAGTTAAACAATATTATAAAATCAACTACTGGAGAAAATTTGCCAAAAACTGCTCTATGAAAATCTTCCATTCCCTTAGGTCTTACAATTTGTCCTACGGTCATAAAAAGAATAAGCGAAAAACACAATAAAAAAGCACATAGGATAGCAATAGGAATGGATGCATATCCAAACTTTCCAAAAAATGTGACAAGTTCTCTGCCAGAAGCAAAACCTGCCCCTACTATTGTAGCAACAATAAGCATTCCTACTCTAAAGGACTGCCAAAAGGATTTTTTCATTTATAAAATATATTAATTAATTTTTTTAATAATACATTTTATTTTAAAAAACCTCCATAAATAACAAAAAGCCCTTAAAAGATTAAGGGCATAAGAATTATTTAATTCATTTTGTATTAATGATCCATAAGGAATATTATTCTTTGTGCAGCAGCTGGCAAATACGGTGACAATAAATTAAGCGCGTCAATAAAATCTTTAAACAGCTTTTCTTCTTTTTCTCCATTTAAAACACAATTTTTAAAAAACTTAAATAGTCTTAATGCTTCGGGCTTTCTTTTGATAACAAAACCATCTCTGGCTTTATTGATACTGTTTTCAAGATCATCAAGTAACTTAGAGATATCTTCAGAATTATCAGGCTTTGAATCTCCTATTTCAAAAGTTGCTACATTACACCAAATCTCATATTCCGCATCTTCATACTTGAATTTTTTGTTCATTCTATCAGAAGAAACGGACTTAATTATGTAAAGTTGATTATTGTCTAAATTAAGCAATCTATCACCAGCACCTACAGGATCACTTATACGATAAAATAGTGTTTTGTCAGTCATATTAACATGGGCAAATAAGGTTTTCTTTGCATTTTGGTTTACTACTTTTACAGCGTCTTTTTCAAAAGCCGCTCTTTTCATTTTTTCAAGTTTAGTTTGATCTGCAAAATCCCTTATTGATTCTACTACGCTCGCTGCCTGCTTGCTCGCTTGAGGAATTTCTTTGTTTTTTACAAGATTTTTCTCAAAGGCATTTCTAAATGTGTCGAATTTATCAACTTCTTTTTCAGTGCCCTGATTAGCCACAGGCTCAGATGTTTTGCTCATACTTTTCTCCTTTTTCCATGGTAATGATAGTAAGCGGTAGTACAATACTATGCTTGTCCCTAGTATATCAAATTTTTATATTTAATTCAATTTATCTGTCAAATTATTATATCCAATAAGTATAACAAAATCTTATATTAAAAAACTATAAAAAAAACCGTCATATACAATTATGACGGTTTTTTCTGTTCTAAAAATTATGTTTTACGCTGTAGTTAGGTGCTTCTTTGGTTATCAATATATCGTGAGGATGGTTTTCTACCAGGGTTGCACCAGTTATTTTTATAAACTTTGCTTCTTTTCTCAATGTGTCAATATCCTTGGTACCGCAGTATCCCATTGCTGACCTTAATCCGCCAACCAATTGGAACACTATCTCTGATAATGTACCTCTATAGGGAACTCTGCCTTCAACACCTTCGGGTACCAGCTTGGATGCATCTTCTTGGAAATATCTGTCTTTTGAACCTTTAGCCATTGCACCCAATGAACCCATTCCTCTATATGTCTTAAAGTTTCTGCCTTGATATATTTCCATTTCTCCAGGACTTTCTAATGTTCCTGCAAAAAGACTTCCTACCATAATTGCACTGGCTCCCGCACCCAATGCCTTAGGAATATCGCCAGAGTATTTTATACCGCCGTCTGCGATAATTCTCTTGCCGTATTTTTCAGCTTCTTCAGCACAGTCCATAATAGCGGTAAGCTGAGGAACACCTACACCTGTTACTACACGAGTAGTGCAAATAGAACCAGGACCTATTCCTACCTTGACTATATCAGCACCTCTTTCGATCAAAGCCTTAGTAGCCTCTGCCGTAGCAACATTGCCCGCAATAATCGTAATATCAGGAAACATATTTTTTATTTGTTCAACTTGCTTTAAAACTCCAGCACTATGACCATGAGCTGTATCGATAGCCAAAACGTCAACC
>DATCJR010000071.1 GCA_036562685.1 Clostridia bacterium
GTATGTCCCCCTAGTCCTTGTTTCTTAAAGACTCGTAAAATCGTTCTATACTTCTTTTACGTATTACTTTCGCGCTAAATTCAAAAAGACTTTATTCTCTTTTTCAATCTAACTCTTTCTATGCAGTTGTCAATGTGCGACCGCTTTTTTATCAGCGCGCTGTCATTTGAAACAGCTTGATTATAATATCACAGTTGCCTTATGCTGTCAACATTTTTTTCAATTTTTTTTAAGAATTTTTTGGAAATAATTTTTATTCATCATATATCTATTTATAATAATTATGTTTAAAAACCGTTACAATATCAATACATTAGTACTTGACATTATCTTGAGTATTTTGTTAGAATTCTAACAAAATACTAATACGATTTTTAAAAAAATGAACGAACTATTTCCATTAATAAAAAAAATCAATGGACTGCTATTTAGGCAGTTTAATGAATCATGCCAGAAATATGGGCTTACTGGCAAGCAATTTATGCTGCTTAATTATTTATACCAAAATCAGTCAAATGAAAACGATATATTTTCCCAAAAAGAGGTTGAACAGGAATTTCAGGTCAGAAGATCTACTGTAAGCAGCATTTTACACACGCTCGAAAAAAAAGGCTTTATATATAGAAGCGTTGACGCTTCCGACCAGAGAAAAAAGGTTTTGATATTAACTGACAAAGCAAAAGAAATAATCAAAGTTGCCAAAGCAGAAAAGCTTCATAACGACAACATTTTGTTTTCTGTTCTAAAAGAAGACGAATATAAAACTTTATTAACATTGCTTAACACGGTATATGATCACTTATTAAGTAAGTAAATGTTAATAATATAATCAGCGCTAATAATTTTATATCAATTATGTAAATATAAATTAAAGGATAATTATATGATTAGAAAACTGGCAAGATGTCTGAAACAGTACACAATCTTTGCATTATTTACTCCAATTTTCATTATTGCTGAAGTTTTTTTGGAAGTTTCGATTCCATTGCTGATGTCTAAGATAATCGATACCGGCATAAAAAACGGTGATATCGATTATATCTTAAGAATAGGCTTATTAATGGTCGGCATGGCGTTTTTATCATTGGTTAGTGGTGCCGCCGCCGGAAAATTAGCAGCAGTTGCAGCAACAGGTTTTGCAAAAAACGTTAGGCAACAAATGTATTACAGCATTCAAAACTACGCTTTTTCCAATATTGACAAATTTTCTACTGCGTCGCTTATAACGCGTATCACTACTGATGTCAATATAACGCAAGACACCTTGCAAATGGCTTTAAGAGCAATGGTGCGCGCACCAATTATGCTAGTGACTGCAACAACCATGGCTTTTAGTATAAATAAGGAACTTGCCCTAATATTCCTATGTGCGATTCCTTTCTTAGGTTCAATATTTGCATTAATTATGATTAAGGCTTTCCCCAAATTCCTAGCCCTGTTCAAAAAATATGACAAGATGAATTCGGTTGTTCAGGAAAACCTTATAGGAATAAGAACAGTAAAGTCTTTCGTCAGAGAAGATTATGAAATCAAAAAGTTTGATCAAGCTTCCGCTGATATTATGGACTTTTCAAAAAAAGCCGAAAAAATCGTAATATGGAACGCACCTGCAATGCAATTTACTATTTTTGCATGCATGCTGTCTATAGCTTGGTTTGGCGGCAATAAGATTATTGTAGGCGGAATGACCGAAGGACAGCTTACCAGCTTTTTAAGCTATGTAATGCAAATCCTGATGAGCCTGATGATGATTTCAATAATCTTTATAAACTTGGTTATGACCAGGGCTGCCGCGGCCAGAATAACAGAGGTTATTGATGAAGCTCCTGAACTTACTGATCCCAAAGATCCTGTTTATGATATAAAAGACGGTTCAATAGAATTTAAAAATGTCAATTTCAGCTACAAGAAAAATGACAATTATGTTCTAAAAGATATCAATCTAAAAATAGAAAATGGTCAAACTGTAGGCCTAATAGGCGGAACAGGCTCTGCTAAGACCTCGTTGGTTCAGCTAATCCCCAGACTATATGATGCAACCACCGGAAGCGTATTAGTGGGTGGTGTTGATGTAAAAAATTATCATTTAAAAACCTTAAGAGACAGCGTGGGTATTGTATTGCAAAAAAATGTGCTGTTTTCTGGCACTATTACAGAAAATTTAAGGTGGGGCAATCAAAATGCAACTATGGATGAAATAATCGCCGCTGCCAAGATTGCTCAAGCACATGACTTTATAATGAGTTTTCCTCAAGGATATGATACTTATCTGGATCAAGGCGGTGTCAATCTTTCTGGAGGACAAAAGCAAAGAATTTGTATTGCGCGTGCAATACTTAAAAATCCCAAAGTACTTATCTTTGATGACTCCACCAGTGCTGTGGACACAAAAACAGATGCTCTGATTAGACAGGCACTAAAAACTGAATTAAAAGATGTCACCAAGATTATAATTGCCCAAAGAATTGCTTCAGTAGAAGATGCTGACTTAATTATCGTTTTGGATGAAGGTCAAATCAAAGGCATGGGTACACACGACGAACTTATAAAATCTAATGAGATTTATCAAGAAGTTTATACTTCTCAAAAGAACATGGGAGAATAAACATGGCAAAAACTAAATCACCTAATATAAAATCACACAATGCAGGCGTAAGACCTAAAAACTTTAAAAAGACACTGGCTAGACTATTTTCATATCTAAGAGATTATAGAGCCCTGCTAGTGTTAGTTGTAATTTGTATCTTGCTTAACTCGGGCACTAGTATTGCTGTTAACAGCTACATTAAACCTTTAATAGACAATTATATAACGCCATTGATAGGCGTGCAAAATCCTGATTTGACACCATTTGTACGTGCAATTCTTATCATGGTGGGAATATGCATTATTGGTGTGGCAGCTGGATATATCTATAACCGTTTAATGATAAACATTTCTCAAGGCACTTTGAAAAAAATTCGTGACGACATGTATAAGCATATGGAAAGTTTGCCTATCAAATATTTTGACAATAACACTCACGGCAACATTATGAGCAGATATACCAACGATGTCGATGCTTTAAGACAATCTATATCACAAAGTTTTCCCAGCCTTATTTCTTCGATAATAACCATTGTGGGAGTTTTTGCTGTAATGTGTTTTTATAGCTGGCTTTTGACACTTATAGTAATAGCTATGATATTTGTCATATTCTTTGTAGTAAAGTTTGTAGGTGGAAGAAGTTCAAAATATTTTGTCAGCCAGCAACAAGCAATTGGACAACTAAACGGCTTTGTTGAAGAAATGATAGAAGGACAAAAAGTCGTAAAAGTTTTCTCTTATGAAGAAAAGGCGAAAGAAAAATTTGATGTAGTCAATGAGCACTTGTTTAAAAACGCAAACAAGGCACATAGTTATGCCAATATGCTGGGCCCTATAATGGTTAATATAGGTTATGTTCTATATGCTTTGGTCGCTGTAATAGGTGGATGGCTGATGGTTAAGACAGGTTCAATAAGCCTAGGAACATTATCCGCATTTTTACTTTTAACCCGAAGCTTTGTTATGCCTATAAACCAAATTTCACAGCAACTAAATTCAATAATTATGTCCATAGCAGGTGCTGAAAGAATATTTGACCTTTTGGATGAATCTGTTGAAGTAGATAATGGATTTGTAACTCTGATAAAAGCCAAAAAGGACGAAAATGGAAACATCGTCACAACTGATAACAACGACCCTCAAGGAATATGGTACTGGAAATCACAAGATGAAGAAGGCAAAGATAAATTCATAGAACTAAAGGGCGATGTCAGATTCTTTGATGTGGACTTCTCCTATGACGAGAACAAACCTGTACTTAAAAATATTAATCTATATGCTAAGCCAGGACAAAAAATTGCCTTTGTTGGAGCTACTGGCGCAGGCAAAACAACTATAACCAATCTTATTAACCGTTTTTATGATATTCAAAAAGGAAAAATCACTTATGACGGTATTGATATAAAAGATATCAAAAAAGACGCGCTTAGAAAGTCTTTAGGCATTGTTTTACAGGATACGCATTTGTTTACAGGTACTGTAAAAGACAATATAAAATACGGCAAGCTGGACGCAACTGATGAAGAAGTATATGCAGCTGCAAAATTAGCCAATGCAGATTTCTTCATTAAACACTTGCCTGAAGGATATGATACAGTCCTGTCTGGAGACGGTGCAAACTTATCTCAAGGTCAAAGACAGCTGCTTTCTATTGCACGCGCCGCTGTGGCTAATCCCCCTGTGCTTATTTTGGACGAAGCTACGAGCAGTATTGATACACGTACCGAAAAGCTTATTGAACGCAGTATGGATAAACTTATGGAAGGCAGAACGGTATTTGTAATAGCGCATAGATTGTCCACCGTAAGAAACGCTCAAGCCATTATGGTTTTGGAAAACGGTGAGATTATAGAACGCGGAAGTCATAAAGAATTGATTGATTATAAAGGCAGATATTATCAGTTATATACAGGCGCTTTTGAACTAAGTTAACCTTAAATTTAATAGTGACCAAATTATCAATCTGTTCATACAATTTTAATATAGCTATGTAACACTGACACATAAGCCGCTGGAGTTATAATTGACAACAGCGGCTTAATTTAAATATAATTACTACGAAAAATTTATATTATTTTAAGAAGGGAAAACAAATGACAAAAATTTTAACCGCTTTTGGGTTGACTGTTTTTGCTGGTCTTGCAACCGGCATAGGCGGAGCTCTAGCCTTCTTTACCAAAAAAACTAACACAAAATTTTTGGCGATAAGTCTGGGCTTTTCTGCTGGTGTAATGATTTATGTTTCTATGATTGAAATATTCCAAAAGGCAAAAAATGCATTGACCTCGGCTCTTGGCGACTTTCCAGGATACTGGGCGGTTTTGGGCGGATTTTTTGGCGGAATTTTGTTAATAGCCGTAATCGATAAATTAATTCCAAATGCCAAAAATCCTCATGAGATGCGAAAGGTTGAAGATATGGATGCTAATAAGCCCAAAGTTGATACTAGTAAGCTAATGAGAACTGGATTGTTTACCGCACTTGCAATAACAATCCATAACTTTCCAGAGGGCCTTGCAACCTTTTTATCAGCTTATCAAGATCCAAAATTAGGCGTAGCTATCGCCATAGCTATTGCAATACACAATATACCTGAAGGTATCGCTGTATCAATTCCTGTCTTTTATGCTACCGGCAACAGAAAAAAAGCTTTTATATATTCGGTACTGTCTGGAATATCAGAACCTTTAGGTGCGCTCATCGGATTTGGAGTATTGCTCCCGTTTATAAATGATATTGTCTTTGGAATTATTTTCGCCGCAGTTGCTGGCATAATGGTATTTATTTCAGTAGACGAACTTTTGCCTAGTGCAAGAGAATATGGCGAACCCCACCTATCAATATATGGTTTGGTAGCTGGTATGGCTGTTATGGGAATAAGTCTTATACTTTTCTCGGCATAAAAAATAATACTTAAAAGCAAGAAACATTAAAAATAAAAAGCCTTAAAAAAAAGCCTTAAAAATCTTTAAGGCTTTTTTCTTCTTCTATTTGTTCAATATCTTTTTGAGTCCGTTTAATTGATTTCCATTTTACTTTGCCAAGAGCTACATACACCGCAGGCAAATATAACATCATGTTTATAGGGAAAGTAAAAGTATAAATAATCTTTTTCCATGCGCTTGCTTTTATGTTTTTCCACTCCAGAACTGTTACAAGCACCGCCAAAAGCCATGCTGTTACATAAACTCCCCCGAGCTGAGCTCCTAACGTCAACAAAACTTCTAACCAGCTTGCATACCCTAAACCGCCTAAAAGCAATAATGCAACAGTCGAGATAATACCCCAAGTAAAACTTATTATTGGTATCGGAAGGAGCAAAAGCAAAAGGTCATAAGATGCAAAAGAACGCCAGATATTTTTTAGATGTTTTAATAAAAACTTTGAACAGCACTGATATCCGCCTTTTACCCACCTAGCACGTTGATTTATAGTATCCTTAATTGTAGACGCTTGATCGTCATAAAATACAGCCTTATAGCAAAAAGCGATTTTATAACCTTCTAAAACCTTGGCATGAGAAAATTCAATATCCTCGGTCATAGATGTATAAGGCCAGCCGCCTTGCTTTTTTATAATCTCAGCATCGGTATAGAAGCCTGTCCCAGCTATATATGTAGTGGCATTGATTTTATCTCTTACGGCATGAACAAGGCGAGATTGCTGCAAAAACATCAAACCTGTTCCTGCTGATATCCAATTATCATAGTTCTTAGGCGCGCGATGGCTATTAATTATTAATTCGCCAGCATCAACAGCCTTATTCATTTCTGTTATGTAATTATGGGCAAGCAGATTGTCTGCATCAAAATAAAAATAGCCCTTATAGTTCTTATCCTGATATTGTGAATGAATTATGTCAAAAATAAATTGCAAAGCATAGCATTTGCCGCGCAAATCTGGATTATTGCGTTCATATACTATAGCTCCTGCGTTTCTCGCTACCTCTGCTGTGTTATCAGTACAATTATCCGCAACGACAAAAATATCAACAAGTTCAGACGGATAGTCCTGTTTTTTTATGCTTTCAACAAGCTGACCAATTACCGACGCTTCATTGCGCGCGCATATTATGCAAGCATATTTATATTGATTTTTTGCTTCTGGATATCTTCTTGGAGGCAAGATTCCCAAAAACGTATAAATGATTTGAGGAAGTCCTACCAAAGCTATGAATGCAGTAAGTGCTATTGAAATATATATAATAATGTTTATCACTCTAAATTACCCTTCACAAATATTATCATATAAAACAAAAAATCACAATGATTAAATTATATATTTTTTGTGTTTTTTTATTTATGATATGGAGAATTATTATTAATACAAAACGCTCTATATATTTGTTCTAATAAAATAACGCGCATGAGTCTATGAGGATATGTCATTTTACCAAAGCTCAACAGCATGTTAGATGATTTTTTGATTTTTGAAGAAAGACCAAAAGACGAACCGATTACAAAAGTTATATCAGGACTTATATGAGTATTCAAATATTTTGCAAACTCTTCACTTGTTAATTGTTCCCCATGAGAATCTAGACAAACAACGGTACCTTTAAGATTAGGAACAATCAATTCACCTTCATAATTAAGAGCCTTTTCAATTTCTGCAGGTGCGTTATTATCACTAAGTTTATATTCAGCTTTTTCAATTATATTTATTTTTGTATATTTGCTAAGCCTTTTTAAATATTCATCGCAAGCTTCTATAAAATATTTTTCTTTTGCCTTTCCGACACAGATAATGTTAATCATTTAAAACAGTCCCATATAAAAAGAAAATACAGTTGTAACTGCAAGTAAAAATACAGAGGTGTATATAATAATCTTATCTTCTAGTTTAGGTCTGTATAAGGGCACATTTCTTGTATAGAATACGCCAAAAGGTGAATTTATAGGAACTAGGCTAAAGCTTGCATTGGTCTGTTCTGGATTTTTTTCTTCAATGCTTTTTTGATATTTTGTTTCAGCTTTTACTATAATAACAAGCAATGCTACAAATACTGCGGTCAAAACTATCCACAAAACCACAGATAAACCAAAATGATCCAATAAAAAGCTGTCAAAATTGCCGCCTATCCAACCGTTAGCATAAGCATGAGTTGTATAAACACTTATAGCGTTGTTCATAAAATGTATTATCATAGAAGGATAAATCGACCTTGTCTTTACGGTCAAGGTGGCAAAAATTATTCCTCCCACAAAAGTATACAAGGTCTGTCTGATATTGGCATGAAGCAGTCCAAATAATAGTGCAGAAACTATTATTGCATATTTATCCTGCATTGTGTCGCGGAGTCCTCTTAAAATCAATCCGCGGTTAAGAAATTCTTCACAAATTCCAGGCAAGATAGCTGTATTAAATAAAGCAAGCAAGAACAATCCTATACCGCCTACTGCTTCTTCAGCGTAAGAAAAATTAAAGCCAAATAACAGCAATATAAATTGATTGATAAATGAAATTCCTATTGTCATAACAAAAAACAATATACCAAGCACAAAAGACAATGGAATCAAATATTTTCTAGGCATTCTAAAGCCCATTTCTTTCAAACGATTTTTTAGCCCTGTTTTTTGCTCAGGTATTTGCTTAAGTTGTAAATTATTTTTTCCTGCAAAGCCAAACTGCTGTATCAAAAGTACGGTAAGTCCGCCGCCTGCTATAAAAATTATCTGAATAATAAAGGAACCTAAAAAATCAGATGCAGCTAAGGGCAATGCGTCAAAAACCCCTAGTCCAAATAAAATTCTGGTTATTATTAATCCAATTGCTGCTATAAGCAAAGCTATTGAACCTAAATAAAAGTTCCTTTTTAATTGGCTTTTTGCGCCTGAAGTACTTTCAAAATTAATCATAATTATTTTATCCCTATACATCCAGATTACATTAAAACCCCAACAAGTGCAGATTTTAATGCAAATAACCACACTGCTATGCAAATTCCAAACGCGATACAATATATTATAATAAATTTTCTACGGTTTTTTTGTTCTTTTGTCGCCGCAAATAACGAGTATTCTTCTTCGGATAATGGAGTTTCTACAAAAGCATTTTGTTCAGGGTTAAAAACTCTTTTAATCGGCGGAACTATTACATCATAGTTCATTTTAAATCTATTTCCCTGTTTATGTTTTTTAAACCCTGTAATAGCATTTATAAAAATGCTGTCTTTTTGCTTTTTTGCAACAAAATCAAAAGCCAAGAAAAATGCCGCTAAACCTAATAACGTAAAGACAACAGCGCCAACATATATAAATATAGTATTATTCAATAAAGCACTTTCCAATCCATTTAATGAAACTATTGATGCAAGCACTGCCCAAAAATTATTGGAAAAATGCAATATTACTCCCGGCCATATAGAGCCTGTGGTCAAAACTATATATCCCAATGCTACACCTAATACAAACTGATGAGCTGTTTGGGCGGGTGACATATGCATCATGCAAAACGCAAAAGCGCTTAATAGTATTGCAGTAAAGGGTTTGAATCTGGATGCAAGCCCTTGAAGCACAATACCCCTAAAAACAAATTCTTCGCATATAGCAGGCAAAATGCAAGTGCTGATTATTACTCCAATAATGCCAAGTGGTGTACTTAATAAATTTTCCGTTAAAATATCGGGCTCATTATATCCAATAATTCTAAATATATCATCTACTGCCGAAAGAAGCGGAATATCGCTTGCCAACAAAAATAATGACAAAACAGGCAGTATCAAAATAACCAGCAAAGATATCTTTTTATTAATTGAAGCTGCTTTTATAAAATCCACATGACGGATTTTGCACAATAAAAAACAAAAACCAAGTAATGTCCCTTGCGTAACTATTGATGAACTTATAATAAACCAAGATTTTTCTAATAATTGATTAAGAAAATTAGGATTATTAATAAAGTTAGAA
>DATCJR010000072.1 GCA_036562685.1 Clostridia bacterium
AAGCAATGAAATAACAAGGAGAGAGTTTAGTATGATTGAAGTTAAACACGCAGTCGAATTAGACGAAATCGAAAGTGACCTTTCGGAGATCTTTGTTACCAATCATGATAAAGATTTGAGATTTTTATATAAAGCAAAAGATGATGAGCAAAAGCAGCAAAAGACCAAACAAACTTTGATACAAGCTTTTTCTCATATGTTTCATAAAGATGCCTTTTATTGTGCTTTGACCCAAGACCAAGTTGGAGGGACTGCGGCTGTAAGCAATAACAAACAGCGTGCTGTCAACCTTGACGCAAAAGTTTTAAAAAAGTATTTAGGCGGACATAAAAGCAAAGAATGTTTTGAAAAATTCAAAAGTTTTAATATACCTCTTACTCATTATGATAATGATACGGCATATATAGAGTTTATCGAAATTCTGGACGAATTTAAAGATCAGGGACTGGAAGAAGAGCTATTGAAGCATATTGTTGATAATACATCCTATCATGTCTATATTGTAGAAGTATTAGAAACTGAAGAACATCTTATTAAGGCGTTGAAAAAATGCGGATTTGTAGAAATCCAAAGACGCATGGTAAAAATAGATGATAATAATATATATAATATAATTTTTAGAAAAATGAAATTTGGAAGATAAGATTAAAAAAAAGAATAAATAAAAATATTATTTTATTGATCAAAAGGGGTTTTATAAAAATCCTCTTTTTTTATCAAAAAATATTTTGAATCATATAATTATAAGCATTGAAAAATTTGGGAAGATATTTTATGACCAAAAGTTTTCTAAAAACGGCTATTGACATTAGCAGTTGATAATTATAAAATAATTCGTATAGCGGTTTTTTGGAAAGATTTTCAAAAACGCTAAATTATATGTTAAAGGGGCAAAAATTTTGAAAACGATTTTCTTCATTATTGCAGGAATAGGTGTTTCTTTGCTTGCTTTTGTTTTTGTTTCTTTGCTTTATCTTTGGATAAAGAAGCAACCTTCAAGCAATCAAAAAATTGAAGAAGTTGGAAAACTCATTAGAAAAGGTGCTATGACCTTTTTGAAAAAAGAGTATATTATTCTTGCTAAGTTTGCGGGAGTAGTATGCTTGGCTATTTTTGTTTTCTTGCCTTCGCCTTTATGGACAGTTATCGCTAACGGCACGTTTGTAGATACACTGCTGGAGCGTTTCCTTATTATATTGGCGTATATTGCAGGAACAGCATTTAGCTGCGTTGCCGGATATATCGGCATATATATTGCAACAATAGCCAATGTTAAGACAGCAGAAGCTGCAAAGTCAGGAATTAAGCCCAGCTTTTTGTGCGGCTTTAGAGGCGGCGCAGTTATGGGTCTTGCTGTTGTAGGCGCATGCTTGTTAGGCGTAGGTTTGGCTTATCTTGTTTATATGCAGACCCAAAGCTCCGCACTTTTGTTGGGCTTTAGCTTCGGTGCTTCTAGTCTTGCTTTGTTTGCAAAAGCAGGCGGCGGAATATTTACAAAAACCGCTGATATAAGCGCAGACTTGGTAGG
>DATCJR010000073.1 GCA_036562685.1 Clostridia bacterium
GAACCGCAGCATGGGTCAAAAACCCTGCCATGAAGAGGCTGAATCATTTCAACAAGAAGTTTGACAACACTTGAGGGCGTGAAGAACTCGCCACCTCTCTTGCCCTCTTTTCTGGCAAATTCGGAAAGAAAATACTCATAAACTCTCCCTAAAACATCCAGTTCCTCATTTTTACCAAAATTAATGCTGCCAATCAAATTGACAATTTCGCCAAGAGTGTGCGGATCTAACGGCGCTTTGGTGTATACCTTAGGAAGAACACCTCGTAGCTGCTTCGGATTCTCTTTCTCAATCAAATCCATAGCGTCATCAATAAGTTTTCCTATATCGCTTCGCCGAGCATTTGCCATTATGTATTCGTATCGTGCTTGCTTGGGCACATAGAATACATTCGCAGCTATGTACTCATCTTTATCTTCCAATACAAGTTGCACTTCCTCTTCAGTTTCGCAATAATATTCCTCGTTTTCAGGGTCTTTTACTAACCGCTCTAACTCTTCCCTACGATATTTGAACGCATCTGAAATGTATTTCAAAAATATAAGACCAAGAACGATATGTTTATACTCTGATGGTTCCATATTATTTCGCAACCTATCGGCTGCTGCCCAAAGGGTTGAAGCAAAGTTTAACACTCCATCGTTATTCTGACCCATTTCCTTTTTCACTCCCCTAAATATTATTTCGCTTTTAATAAAATTAGGCTTTTTGCTCTTTCTTCTCCATACTATGGAAATAAGTATAAACCATGTTTCGAAGCAATCGGCTAATAGTTACATTGTAGCGTTGAGCAAGGCTTTTGATATACTCAAGCTCTGCATCGGAAACTTTTATATTAACCATTCTCCCTACCTTCGATTGGAAAGTATAATCTTCTAATAGCTGGTCGGGATGGAAATTATAGAGGATATACATAATCATCTTGGCACGGGTGGAAGCTATTTGGTTTTCAACTGCATATTCCTTTAATTTCTTATGCATTGCTGGACTCACTAAAGCCCATATTTGATGAGGCTTTCTCACGAAACAAATCCCTCCCTCTCTTTAATCATAGCACAATGTATAATAAAATTCATCAAGTTTTTTTTTAGATTTTTCTTTAAACTTCATGAGTAAAACTAAGCTTATACTGCAGCATTGAAAATTACCTTTTAAGACTGACTTTGGCAAATTATTTTGTTTTATTGCAAATATACTCTGTTTTTCTCACAATACTAATGTTTTTAGCAGTGAATTCCTTTTATTCTCTAATGCTTGATTTGTTTTTAAAATCGTGTCCAATATCTTCAATATCTTTTTCCATTGTTTTTTCAAACACAGTGCCTGACCTTCTTGGCTTTGATGTATTGATACAAAAATTGATTAACTACTGTTAATCTCTATTAATTTCCATTAACGGACATTAATACGGATTAATAAAGATTAATAGAAATTAACAGACATTAATAAAGCTGCCTCATCCAAAAAATAATTTTGGAGCTACATAAACTAATACCATCGGAATGCAGTCTTATAATTCTAAATTCGTTTTTGAAAACCAAAACAGGTTTAGAAAAAAGATAATGCTTACAGTAAAGCGTTTTTAAAAATGTATTATATTGCTTTGTTCAAGTTTTAATTTGAATATTTTTTGCAATTTTTTTATAAACCTATTGATGGATCCGATTATAAATGCTAAGATGTGTATCCGACAAATAAATAGATTATGAAAGGGGCTGAAAATTTAATATGGTAAAATTTGTTAAACTGGTCTGTTCGCCCAAAGGCACCTTTTGGATCTGCGTGCGGCGAATTGACTTTTGGCGAGATGAGGTTGAAATTGCAGTCCCGAATGAAAGCCAACAATTGGAAACGGTATACAAAAAAACATTTTTCTTACCCCTAAATCTGTTTACAACATTTGCAGCAAGATTGGCTGAAGCTTTTGTAATATAAATACAATTTCGATTTTAAAAACGAAAATTTTTGATTAAAGTTTCATATATTCAAAATCCTTCCCTTTATTTTTAAAAACGAAAGTCAAAAACGAAAAATAAAGCCTCTGTTCTGAAAACCAGAGTAGAGGCTTTATCATTTTATAGTGCTATAAAACCAATATTTTTTTAATCCTTAATCCTTTTCCCAATAAACATTTAGTAAAATTTGATTTTAAAATCCATTTTCAGTTACTATAAGAGCAAATAATAACATTTTAAGAAGGGAGAGTGATAGGGATGGAGCAAAATGATATCTGTATAAAGGATTTTAAAACGCTAATTGTCTGGCAAAAGGCAAGGGAATTAGCTCAAGATATATAATTTAATAACTGCTAATTTCCCTCAGTTTGAAACATATGCAATAAAATCACAAATAATAAGGGCCGCCGCTACCTCTATTGGGGCCAATATAGCTGAGGGTAACGGCCAGCTTTATAAGAAAAAACAAATCAATTTCCTTAATAATGCACTCGGCAGCGCATCGGAAACGCGCCATTGGCTTGTTATTGCTGCTGATAATGGATATATTTCTCAAGAAGATTATGACAAGCTTGAAGAAAAAACAGTTGAAATAATAAAAATGCTGATTAGTTTTATACGGGAAATTACAGGCTAAAAAAGAAAATGAGGAAATAGCATAACTTTATTACTTAAACCAAGTAAATATCTCAGTATTATTTGGGAATAAGTATATACAACCTGGCTTTATACTTATTCCCTATTTTTTGACTCTTTGCTCTTACTGTCCTATAAAAACTTCATCCTCCACCAAATCTACAACTATTGTTTTAGCCGTAACATAAAATCTAAGAAATATCTTCTCGTTAGTATCTACAATTTTCCCCATATCCCCTTCTTCAAGCTGAGAAATATAATTTTCATTTTTCCTGATTATCTCAGCCACTTTCTGTTCAATTATCTT
>DATCJR010000074.1 GCA_036562685.1 Clostridia bacterium
CTTCTGCTTGTTGGTGCTGGGAAGCTAATTGAAGATTATAAGCAGCAAGTGAGAGATTTGAAATTAAAAGATCATATTCATTTTTTGGGGTATCGAAAAGATGTTCCAAATCTTATGGCTATTGCTGATGTTGCTGTTTCATCCTCGAGGCAAGAAGGGTTGCCGGTTAACGTTATGGAGGCAATGGCAACAGGGTTACCCCTTGTGGTTACAGATTGTAGAGGGAACCGGGATTTAGTTGCCAATGGAGAAAACGGATTTGTGGTTGTGTTAGATGATATAGATGCTTTTGCTGATGCAATTGAGAAACTGTATAATTCGCAGGAGTTAAGAACAAAATTTGGTCGTGCAAATTTGGAAATGATAAAAGAATATTCGCTAGAGAATGTAATAAAGTATATGGAGGAGATTTATAGGGATTATATATGATTTATTGTGAACTTTTATTGTCAGCATTTTCATGTTAATAACTATTGACAAGCAATTATTTTAAAATAATTAAATGCTAATTTTTGGATTTTTGCATTGAGGATGGTGAATTTAAAATTGATAAATAGTGCAGGGGTTGAGTTAAAAGATGAAAAATTGGGCAATATATTTATTTTTTGTATAGCAGCCATGTCTATTCTATTACATCAAGCAAGAGTAATGTTTGGTGTTAATATTTCCTTAAGCGATTTTTTTTGCGTAATTGTATTGATTTGCTTTATTTTTAAATATAAATTGTTTTTGCCTTTTAAATATTTTTTCTTTTTTTTAGTTGTTTCATTTATTGTTACCTTTGTTGCTGTGTCTTATGTTCCTGTTAGATTTAATTACGTGGCAGATTATCGTAAGGTATTTAGTGATTTTATTAAAATAATAGCAGTTTTTTTGTATTTTGTTGTAGGGTATAATATGTCAAGATTAAGATTAACAGATTTCACATTAAAATATTATTCTTTCTTTGCTCTATTTATTGGAATAATAGGAGTTCTTTTTGACTTTTTGAATATAACATTATTTTCAAAAATATTATTTTACGGTAATGTCAGGCTAAAGGGTTTAATGAATGACCCAAACTATTTTTCAATTCTACAAATAACTGCATTGGCATATTTTCTGCGAAATGTTTTTCTAAATAGATTTAAAAAGATAATAATTATAATTGCTTTTTTACTTTCGGTTTTAGCTTCTGGGTCAAAGACAGGTTTTATTGCATTACTATGTTATTTAATTTTTGTAGCAATGGAGGAACTTTTAAGAAGGCCGGCGTTAAGATTAATATCGCTGGCGATTTGTATGGTTTCTTTTGTTGCTTTGTTTTTATTAGTGCCTTATTTGATAAGTGGCTTAACTTTTTTAAGTGTATATATTTCTCAAAATATACCTGCCTTTTCGAGAATTGAATCTCTCTTTTTAGATTTCAGCAAAGCGATATCTGAAGGTGGTTCTGGCCGTGATATTGCATGGGGGATATCAATTGATCTATTAAAACTATCACCGGTATTGGGGATAGGTATAGGTACTTATGTAGGTTTGGCTAAGAAATTGTATGGAGTAGGGGTTATAGCTCATAATACTTTCCTGCAGTTATATACTGAATGGGGTATTGTCCTGGCAACATTATTGTTTGTGCATGTATTTTTTATGATCGCTAAAAGTACATTTAATAGAATGTGCAATATTGATAAAGAAAATATTATCCTAAGAGATATTATCATTATATTCTTGCTTGGTTCGGTAGGTATTTCTCTTAATAATGCGAGAATGTTTTGGTTGGCTTTAGGGGCGCTGGTTTTTAATTTAAA
>DATCJR010000075.1 GCA_036562685.1 Clostridia bacterium
GCATTTGATTTCTTGGCAATTTCTATAGTAGGATCATTGCTTTCCTTTACTATAACATGAACACCAAAATGCTCTTTAGGATATGTTTGACGATTAAGACAATCTAACAAATCCCCAATTACCTTGCTTTCATTTCTGGCAGGTATGATTACTGCAATGTTATTTTTCTTTTCATTAAATAATCTCTTTTGCTTTTTGAAGGAAGCAAACCAGCCCTTTAATCGGGGAATGTAAAAAATAAGCAAAATGGCACAGATTGCCAAAAATAAATAAAGCGAAACGTCTAAAGCTGTTTTTAACATTTTTTAATTCTCCTAAAAAATAAATGATATAATAAATACAATTTAATTCTATTTTTGTATTCTATGTAAGTCAAGATAATATTTTAGTAAAAACTATACACTTAAAAAACAGAAGATGAGAGGTCTTTCTATTAATTCTCACCCTGAGAATTTTGACTCTACAAATTGTAGATTGATGGAATACAGTTGATTTGCACAACAAAATTATATATAATATTGCCATGAAACCAGTTAAGCAAATAATAGCTCAAAATCTTTCAGAGTTAAGAAAACAAAATAAGTTAACTCAACTTGAATTGGCAGAACGTCTTAATTATTCTGACAAGGCAATTTCAAGATGGGAGCGCGGAGATACATTGCCCGATATAGACGTGCTGTGCCAATTAGCTGATATGTATGGAGTGTCCTTTGAATATCTTATAACTGAAGGCTCTATGCATGATAAAAGCCGTATGATGACCAAAAAAGAGCGCAGCAACAAACTCACCATTACTTTGCTTGCAATATCTTTGGTTTGGTTTTTGGCAACTATAATTTTCGTTTACTCAAATTTGTTCTTCTCATATATATTTTGGCAAGTTTTTGTATGGGCTATACCCACTTCTTTAATTGTTGCAATTATTTTTAATAGTATTTGGGGAAAAAGAAAAAATACCTTTATTTTTATTTCTTGTATGGTTTGGACAGCCCTTGGAAGTCTTTATATTCAACTTATACAATATAATATTTGGCTGGTATTTATTTTGGGTGTCCCTGTTCAAATTGCAATAGTTCTTTGGTCAAATTTGAAAAAGTAAATATAAAAAAGAGAGTACATTTACTATACTCTCTTTTTTATTTGATATTAGTAGATTATTTTTTTAGGTCTTTCTTTTTTTTGATATAACTGCATGCATCGCAGCCCGGGCATCTTCTTATTCCTGACTTTTTATTCTTAATTTTATTTAATACCAAATAAGTAATTATACCTATTGCACTTAGCAAAACCAAAATCAATATTACAATATCTGCTGCTGTCATAGAAATCTCCTACTAATTATTATGCTGTTTATGTTTTAAAATATAAGCATTATTAAATTACCTATTCCATAAATCAGCAATGAAACTATATACGCAATTGCAAGCTGATAAAGCAAGATAATTGCTGTCCATTTTCTTGATTTAACTTCTTGAGAAATTGTTCCAATTGCTGCAAGACAAGGAGGAGCCAAAAGATTGAAAGCCATGAAGCAAAACGCTGACAACGGTGAAACAAAAATTCCAGCAGTCGTTATCCATGTTTTTACTTGTTCCATGAGTCCTTCATCTTCCAAAGGATCTCCTACTCCAGCCAAGGTACCAAAGGTAGATACTACCACTTCTTTTGCTATAAAACCGCTTAGAATCGCAAACGCAGCCTGCCATACACCAAAACCCAAAGGTTTAAAGATATAAGCTAAAACTCCGCCAATAGCCGCCATCATGCTGTCGTCTGGATTTTCAACCATCTTAAACGAAAAATTAAACGACTGTAAAAACCATATAATTATTGATGAAAGTAAGATGATTGTTCCAGCTCTTTTGGCAAAACCCTTTAATTTATCAAGAAGAATTCTTAATAAAGTTTTTATATCAGGAGCACGGTAAGCCGGCATTTCCATAATAAAAGGAGATGAATGTTTTTTGAATACAAATTTATTAAATATCAAACCTGTAATTATCGCCATTACAATGCCTAATACATAAATAGCAAAGATTACTAAAGTTGCGGTCATTCCTTTAAAAAATGCAGCGGTCATAAACAACCATATAGGCAACTTAGCTCCGCATGACATAAAGGGCGTTACCATAATGGTAAGTCTTCTTTCGTTTTCATTTTCCAAAGTACGTGCACCCATTACAGCAGGAACACTACATCCAAATCCCATTAGCATAGGAACAAAGGATTTTCCGCTAAGACCAAATTTTCTAAAAGCTCTATCCATAACAAATGCCGCTCTCGACATATAGCCTGTAGCTTCCAAAATTGAAATCAAAAGATACATTACCAAAATATAAGGTGCAAATCCAAATACGGCACCTACACCGCCATAAATACCATCAACTACAAGTCCAATTGACCAGTCAGACGCATTGACATAAGTCAAAAACTCTGTCAACCATCCGCCTATACTACCAATGAGCCATTCTACACCAGTCGCAAGCAAAACACCGGGCATCATAATAGTAACATTGCCTATTTCAAACTCACCAAAAACTAAAAAGAACATTGCAAACATAATCAAGAAGAAAATAGGCAATCCCCAAATTTTGTGAGTTAATATTTTATCTGCTTTATCTGATTTGGACATTTCTTTTAGCTGCTTTGCTTTTTTAACAGCCTTTTGACAATTACTTGAAATATAATTATATCTCAGATCAGCTACAACAGCTTCAATGTCCTGGTCTTTTGATAATGAATCTCTAATATTATTGATAAATTGCTTTGTATTATCGTCTAATTGCAAATTATCTTCTAATGGCTTGTCGCCTTCTAAGAGTTTAATAGCAGAGTAAACAGGGCTAAATACTTTTTTTTGAGCTAGTATATCTATTATTTGATTTATTTCATTTCCTATTGATGATTTTTCTAGAATTGATGAGCCAATAGATTTTTTTGAAGTTACATCTATTACTGCTTTCATTAGATCATCTAGACCTTTTTTTCTATGCGCTGAAATAGGAACAACTTTTACACCCAAAGCTTTTTCCAAAACAGCAACATCAAATTCTATATTTTCTTTTTCCAAAACATCCACAAAATTAAGAGCAATAACTACTGGAATATCAATTTCGATAAGTTCGGTAGTAAGATATAGATTACGTATAAGATTGGTTGCATCAACTATATTAATAACAGCATCAGGCTTTTCATTAATTATGTAATTTCTTGCTATTATTTCCTCTGGTGAGTAAGGAGATGTAGAATATATACCAGGTAAATCAACTATTGAAATAGTTTCCTTTGATATTTTCCCTTTATAAAGACCTTCTTTTTTTTCTACGGTAACACCAGGCCAATTTCCTACATGAGCATTACTGCCTGTAAGCGCATTAAATAATGTGGTTTTGCCGCTGTTAGGATTACCTGCTAAAGCAATTCTGTAAGACATTGATAAACTCCTTAATCCTCTATATTTTTGATAATGATATTTTCAGCTTCAGCTTTTCTTATGCTAAGTTCATATCCTCGAAGCGAAATTTGAATAGGATCCCCTAAAGGTGCGACTTTTCTAAGATAGATTTCTGTTCCAGGAGTAATACCCATTTCAAAAAAACGTCTTTTTAATATACCCTGTGCGGCAACCTTTTCAACTGTGCAACATTGTCCAACTTTTAGATCTTTTAACGTCATTTT
>DATCJR010000076.1 GCA_036562685.1 Clostridia bacterium
TCTGTTTCTATATTGCTGATAACAGGATAGACTTTGGAAATTTCATTGATTATTTCAAAAGATTTGTTTTTTAGCGATCTAAAAAGTATTACAATATCGCCAAAATCAGGCGGAGTAATTATCTTCTTACCGTTGAGTTCTTTTTGTATTCTGCCGTCTTGTCTTATCCTTGCTATTTCGTTAATGATAATATCCGCTTCAGCTTTGGCATCTGAAATAACTGATGTAAACTTATGGTTTTTTACGCTGTATATTTCTGTGGGCTCTGCTTTTTCCGCTTTGGGCATTTGGGCTATTACAACATTGACAGCAGGATAATTGCATTCTATATCAAAGTTATTTGAATTAAATCTTGCGTCTTTATCATAATCCACAGCACCCAATTTTTTGGTCATTATTCTTGAAAAGATTTCATTGTTAAAATCCAAAATAGACTTTACCGAACGGAAGTTGTCGTTTAGGTCAATAGCTAGATTATTAGGATCGTTTAATGTTTTGTAATTATTGTATTTATTAATAAATATATCCGGATTGCACAATCTAAAACGATAAATGCTTTGCTTGATGTCTCCCACCATAAACAGCACAGACTGATCCAGCATGCTTATTATTTTTTCCTGCATGTGATTGATGTCTTGGTATTCGTCCACAAATACATAATGATATTTTTGCTTAATTTCTTCTTTTACTGCATCATTGGACAAAATATCATAAGCATAATGTTCCAAATCAGAGTAATCCAATTCAAAATCTTCTTGCTTTAATGCTTGATATTTTTCTTCAAAGCTGTTAACTATTTCAAGCAGTTTGGTTTTGAGTTCATTATTATATTCATCACAATCTTGCAGGTTCTCATAAAAAGCAGAATAAAACTTTTTTGCGTCCTGCGACATATTTTTGGTCTTTTCTATAAGATATTCGGTTGCGGTGTCAATATCTTTGGGCTTTCTCAAAGCTGGCATTCTGTCAGGAAAAATTCCAGTTTTTACGCCTTCAATTACACAATTTGCTACGCTTATACTCGGTTCATAGCCAAGGTTTTGCGCTTGCTGTTTGATCTTTTGGGCGCATGAACTAAAATAATCGTCGGCCAAATCTTTATATTCTTTAATGTATCTGTCAACAGCATCAGGGCAGGGCGGGCAGTTGAGCCAATTTGAGCTTTTGGGCAAAGTGCGATAAAAGGTGTGGATTTTGATAACATACTGCGCTAAGGTTTCATCTTTTCTGCGTCTAGTGAAGATGTCATATAAATTAAGAAAAACGCTGTCGCCTTTTTCTAGATACTCTTCGAACACTTTTTTTATAGCTGCAGCCTTTTTTAATTCGGCCGCAACATCTTCAATTATGGTAAAAGCAGGATCAACGCCTACAACATAATAATATTTTTTTATTAAATCAGTACAAAAAGAATGCAAGGTGCATATTTTTGCTGATTCAGCCAAATCAAGCTGTTCTAAGAGATAGCTTTTTTCATGAGAGTTATTAAGCGCGTCAGTAAGCCGTTTTATCAGCTTGTTTTTCATTTCAAGGGCGGCGGCATTGGTAAATGTAGTAACCAAAATATTATCAACGCTTACTTCTTTGTTTGTTATGAGAGCAACAATGCGTTCAATCATTATAGTGGTTTTTCCGCTGCC
>DATCJR010000077.1 GCA_036562685.1 Clostridia bacterium
GCAATGGTCCTTATGAAGTATCAGCTCTTCATACATCTTTTCGCCTGGTCTTAATCCGGTATATTCTATCTTAATATCTTTGTCAGGAACAAAGCCTGCCAAAGTTATCATCTTTCTAGCAAGGTCATCAATCTTAACAGGCGCGCCCATATCAAGCACATAAACCGAACCGTTTTCGCCTTTTGCTCCGCTCATCATTACAAGGCTTACAGCTTCAGGAATAGTCATAAAGTATCTGATAATATTTTTATCTGTCACAAGTACAGGCCCGCCGTTTTCAATCTGCTTTCTAAACAGCGGAATAACAGAACCATTAGAACCAAGAACATTTCCAAATCTTACTGCCATAAACTTGGTCTTGGAGTTGTCCTTCATGGACTGAACAATCATTTCGCATACACGCTTGGTAGCACCCATCACATTGGCTGGATGCACAGCCTTGTCTGACGAAATCAAAACAAATCTTTCTACACCATACTTGTCTGACAGCTTAACTACATTGTATGTCCCAAATACATTATTCTTGATAGCTTCATCTGGATTGTGTTCCATAAGCGGAACATGCTTATGCGCAGCAGCATGGTAAACAAGATTAGGTCTGTATTTTTGGAATAATATTTCTAGTTTGTCATAATCTCTTACAGAGGCTATTTCTACTACCAAATTAAGCTTATCGCCATACTGCATCTTCAATTCTTGCTGTATTTCATAAGCATTGTTTTCGTATATATCCAATATTATAAGCTGTCTTGGGTTATACTTAGCTATTTGACGGCAAAGCTCTGAACCAATAGATCCGCCGCCGCCTGTAACCAAAACCACCTTTCCTTTATACATTTCAATGAATTTATCGGTATCAAGTTTTATAGGCGCGCGGTCAAGCAAATCTTCTACATCAATATGACGTCTGGTCTGCCAAATATTCTTTTGACTTATAAGTTCAGTAATTGACGGAACAGTTACAACCTTGCATTTGGTTTTCAAACATTTTTCTAATACTCTTTGACGTTGCTCAAATGTCGCAGAAGGTATAGCAACCGCTATTTCATCAATATTTAATTCAGAACACAAAATTTCAATCGAATCAGTATTGCCTACAATTTTGACGCCTTTTATGTTTTTACCGATTTTACTTTTATCATCATCAAAAAAGCATACAGGCAAATACTCATTGTCTTTTTCTGCCAAAATATTTTCAAGCATAAAAGCGCCTGCTTGTCCTGCTCCTACAATTGCAAGCCTTTTTCCTGATGTGGTTTTCTTTCTGCGAATACGTTCATATATGATAAAATACAAAAGCTTGCCGCTCAAAATCAATACCGAAGCAACAAGAGAAGTTATTATTGTAAAGATAAGATATGTTACATCGCCGCCTGAAGCAATAAATGATGAAACGATAAAAATAATTGATGAGCTAAAAAGCACCAAAAGCAATTTGAATAAGTCTCTCAAGCTCATAAACTGCCATAGATTGCGATATAATCCGAACAAATTAAATAATGCAGCGTAAGGAATAATCAAAAACGCCAAGGTATATAAATTGCCTACCCAAAGCATTAGTCTTTGTTCATATAAGAACAAATAAAAAACAATGCATAAAAAATAAGAGGCTATAAGAAAAAATATATCTATTATTGACAAAAACAATGTATTATTTCTTATAAAAAAATTACTTAACCAAATTTCCTTTGAACGTTTCTCCATATCCTACACCCTTAAAACACACTCATTATATCAGCTTTATATATCTAAAACAATGATTTTTGATAAATATATATTTCCAAAATTTATATTTGCTCTACATAAGCATTTTGATCAGTTATAACCACTTTATGCTTGCCCGCCGGAACACTGAATTCATATTCTGCTTTTTTGCCTAACTGAACAGGATTGCTAGGCTTTAATGTAATATTAAGATCTATAGGCACATAAATCAAAAAGCTGTAGTCTTCTTTAGTCTCAATAAATTGTCTAACTATACAACGTCCGCCTTCTGACTTAAACACCTCTTTGTTGTCTATTAACAATGTCGTAGTATAATTATCAACATCAAGACTATAATAATGCCCCATAAGCTTTAGATTGGTTATTGCGTGAGAACCTTTTGCAAACGTGCCAAATCTTACAGCAAATTTTAGATCATCCCTAAAATATTCGACATCAATAAGCGATTGCATACCTATTAACGCCAATAAATTTCCTTCCATGCTTATATTATTTTTATCCTTATGGACTTTGCCGTTAGGTAAATATTTTGAATAGACATTAAAATAAAATTTATTAAACTTTTGCCAAAGCTTGGCGCATTTATATGCAAAAGCGCTGGCTATCTCGTCAAGTCCGTATCTAACTAATCCTTGATATATCAGATAATTGACATAAGGTATAATCGTTCCGCGATATTCGAGATACTGCGGTTTTTTACCCGAAACATCGTTCGCCTTTTTGCCGTATTCCTTATTATTTTTAGACAAAGTTGGGATCACAAATTCTCCCCAAAACTTTTTCTTGTCCGTAAGGTTGTCAGCCAAAGCTCTCAATTGTTCAGGGCTTTGAACAGCTCCCGCAATCAAAGGATAAAAGCTGGTTGCACCATAGTTTTCGGGCCATGAATCATCGGTATATCTATTTAGATATAATCCTAATTTTTCGTTATAAAACTTTTCATTGATTTTTTGCTTCAATACTTTTTTGGCTTCGCCATACTCGCTAGCTTCGGGAATCAAGAATTTTACAGCCATTCTTTCAAGTATGTCATAAGCAAGCAGCTTAAGACAGCTTTGATCCAAAGAATACATAGGCTTAATATTGGATGTTTCTTTCATGGGCGAATCAACCCATTTATAAGCAATAAGAGTTTTTTCCTTGCTCTCGTCAAGTACAAGCTTGCCGTCAGGCGGGTAAAGTTTTGAAAACTTAGAATATAACTTTATAAAGCTGGACTTATCTTTTGTACGCACAAAAATTTGATACGCAGCAATAAGTCCGAAAATGTTATCTTCTGCTGTATATATAAGCTGATTTTCTACATTAATGCTGTCGCTAGCCCACGAAGAGATAAGCGCACAAGCATTTTCATCTATGCCAAACAAGTCAAAATTATCATTAAGTTTTAGTCTTTTTGCGGTAGATATTGTATTGAGAAGATAAGGATAATAAACTCTGGACCACATAGACGCATTAAACATACACTCTACCCCAGTACCCAGAATGCCTGTTCCGTATGTCTTGTTGACGCTGTATTTTAGATCTCCGGTCGTTTCAATGAGTTTATCTATTTTGTCCATGTTGGGAATATCAAAAGCCAAAATCTTTTCATCGCCTATGGCGCAATAAAGATATACCGTGGGCTGATAGTTATTGATGATAAATTCCATCATAACTTCGTTAAACGCCCCGTTAGCCGAATCTAGCGGCTTATTGTAGCTTTGCGCCATAAAATATTCACGATTGGGCTTGTCGTCCAAAATTACTTGATAACGATTTTTAAAAACAGAATAGGGTTCGTTAAGCTGAATATCCCCTGGAATTACCGCGACATATGGAGAGCGTCCCTTTACATATGAGCCTTCAATACTAATTTCTCCAGGCCAGCCAAAACAAGGATAAAAAATCACCCTGACTCTTAATCTTCTGCTTGCTGTGATTTGGATACCTAATCCCTGTTCGCCCTGTCTAATCCATTTTACAGATAAAGGCCCGCTGTTAAAATTGGCATAATTGCCGTCTTCAGAATAAACACTATATTTTGATAATGACGCTACAAAATCTTCATTTTCAAGCCATTTGCGGCCGTTATGATAAGTAACCTTTACTCCCCACAACGAGCCGTTTTTTCCTATCAACATTGCGCCGTTGATTGCAGAATAATCAAGCCCCGCTCCTATTATATATTTTGACGGATAATTTTCGTTTTTTATTGCTGGACCTTTGGGTTCTTCTTTATAAAACTTTTCTAAGTACGGAGGCCGGAATGTAAAGCCGTATTCTTTATTGATATATCTCATAAAAATATAAACCTTTTAACATCAAACTTGATTATTAAAAAAGATTATATCATAAAATCATATTATAAGCCATAACTTACACAAAAGTTCTCAATAAACCAGCCTTGCTGTATCAGGTAAAGTTAAAATTTTGTCTTTTTCTGCCTGAATTCGATAAATTTCTCTGCTTAATCTTTCATCAGGAATCATGTAAATTCGTTTTCCTGCCCAAATCGTTTCACATTCTTTTGAAAACGCACCCGTAAATACTTTTGTCATTACTTCGGGATTTACCGTAACGGTAACAGCAGGCGGATTGAGTGTTGCAAACAAATCCATAAGGTCCGTACGTATTCTGTCGGCTACTGAAGAAGTAGAATAAATTCTGCCCGAACCATGACACATAGTACATTCATCTTGAAGATAGCTTGATATATCATTGCGCACTTTTTTTCTGGTCAATTCTACAAGCCCCAATCTCGTCATGCCTAAAACTTTACACTTGGTACGGTCGCGGCTTAAATTTTCTTCCAAGACCTGAAGCAGCTTTTCTTTGTGCTCATTGAGTTCCATATCAATAAAATCAATAACTACTATTCCGCCTATATTCCTTAAGCGTATCTGTCTTGCTATTTCTACTGCTGCTTCTAGATTGACCTCAAAAACAGTATCTTCAAGCAATGTGCCGTTTCCTGTGTATTTTCCGCTGTTGACGTCAATAACTGTAAGCGCTTCGGTCTTGTCTATGATAAGATATCCGCCGCTTTTTAACCAAACCTTGCGGTCTAAAAGCATGTCAATTTTTTGGCGAATACCATAGCTTTTGAACATATCCGTCTTGCCGGTGTACAGTTCCAGCTTGTCGGCGCAAACAGACAGACTTTTTACCAGATGTTCTGAAATCGTGTCATATACTTCTTTTGAATTGGTAATGATATGCTCAATGTTGCTGTTAAGCATATCTCTTACAGTTCTAAAAACCAAATCGCCCTCTGTATAAATAAGCTCGCGGGGGCGTGCCGTTTTGAATTTTTGATTAATGGTTTCCCATAATTTATATAAAGATTTTATTTCACTTAAAATTTCGCGCTTGGAGATTTCAGGCGCAACTGTTCTTATTATAAATCCGCAGCCTTTGGGCGCATGATCCTGAACAAGTTTAAGCAGTTTTTCTCTTACTTTTTCATCTTGAATTTTGCGCGATACTCCAAAAAAATCTAGAGTGGGCGTCATAACAACGCTTCTTGCAGGCAGCGATATATTGCTAGAAATTCTTGCGCCTTTTGTACCGACCTCGTCTTTTACAACCTGCACCATGATTTCATCGCCAGGCTTGATTGTAAGCTTTTCAGGAATATCGATTACATGGTTTTCAAGTTCAGACCGGTCGATAATCATATCGCCGACATATAAAAAAGCGTTTTTTTCCAAACCTATATCTACAAACGCGGCTTGCATTCCCTGCAAGACATTGACTACAACGCCTTTGTAAATATTGCCTACCAGCTTTTTTTTGGATGAGGATTCGATATAAAATTCTGCTAGCTCGTTGTTTTCGGTCATTGCCACACGGACATTGCTCGAATCCACATCTATAAAGATGCTGCTTTTTCTAATCAAAATGTTCCTCGATAATTTTGTTTACGAAGATTATTATATAGTTTTTATCTTCAAAAGTCTATATTTTAAGACAAAAAACAACTTTGGTATAAAAAATATGCTTTATTAATAATCTATTTCAATAACTTTATCTTAATTTAATTTGCTTTTTTTAAGCGCATCCTTTATGGGAGTTACATAACTGTTAGCGTTCAAAAGATCTTCAATTTCGGTTTCACTTAAAGTTTTGATGTTTTTAAGTTTTTCATCCAATACTCTTACATAGTAATAGTAAGACGATGAAAACAGCCTTATTACTTCTCCCAAAGGCATATCCTCATTTACCGCAATTTCTTTTATTTCCAAACCCCTTTTTATGTTTTGAGCTCTATATGTGCGGTTATATATGCGCATATACCCGTCTGTTTTGGATCCAGTAAGTGCGCATATAAAGGCAAAAATGCCTAAAATGCAAAAACTGATATTAAACTCAAAAAATATTGATACCGCAAATAACACCAAAAGCATGCTGCCCAAAATAATTCCCGTTATCCTTATGATTTTATAAGCTTTGTTTTGAGGAAATCTTTTAGACAGCAGACACAGCATAATTCTTCCGCCATCTAATGGGAAAACAGGCATAAGATTAAATAATGCATTGACTATATTGGCATAGACAAAGGCTTGGGTAAAAAAATATGACGCAGGGATAAGCCACCAAACAGCCGTAAAAATAATAGCAACCACAAGGTTGGTAACAGGTCCGAAAGCCGCAAT
>DATCJR010000078.1 GCA_036562685.1 Clostridia bacterium
ATGTTATAATCACATTTTTCAAAAATCCTTTATCCGGATTTTGAAGCGAATCGTATTTGTAAATGGCATTTACAAGCTCCATAATTCTTGCCATTGCTGTGTTGAATGCAAATGCTTCAAGGTCAGATCTTACTTCTTTTATAGTATTGTTTAATACAAAATCGACTTCTTTTTCGTCTTCGCCATATCTTGTAGCTGTATCTTGCACTTTTTCATATTTTTGAACAATTCTATCTATACGATCTGAGAAGCGCACCATAGCTTTTATGCCGTCATCGCTCCAAGGACCGCCATCCATATAATTGAATCCAAAGCACAAATAAAGTCTCAAGATATCGGAACCGTATTCTTTGATATATTGGTCAGGATTGATTGTGTTTCCACGGCTTTTTGACATACGATATCCGTCAGGTCCCAAAATAACGCCTTGATGTACCAATGACAAGAACGGTTCGTCAAAGTTAAGATAACCCATATCTCTTAATGCCTTTACTATAAATCTTGAATACAAAAGATGGCCAACAGCATGTTCAGCGCCCCCGACATACTTATCAACGGGCAAGATTTTGTCGGTGTATTCCTTGTTGAATGCTTCTTTATCGTTATGTGCGTTAGGATATCTTAAGAAATACCATGATGAGCAAACAAAAGTATCCAAAGTATCAGGATCTCTTTTTGCATCTCCGCCGCATTTTGGACATTTTACATTGATATAATTTTCATGACTTCTTAACGGTGATTGTCCGTCAGGTCTGAAATTAACATCATAAGGCAGCTCTACAGGCAGCTGATCCTCAGGAACAGGCACATTTCCACATTTTTCACAATGAATAATAGGAATAGGGCATCCCCAAAATCTTTGTCTGCTTACAGACCAGTCGCGCAAACGGTAGTTAACCTTTTGTTCGCCTTTGCCTGTTTTTTCAAGGTGTTCGATAACCTTTATTTTGCCTTCTTCGCTGCTAAGACCGTCAAAAATTCCACTGTTAGTCATTATTCCATAAGCTGTAAAGGGCAGGTCATCAGGCGAACCGTCTGCACTCTTTATTACTCTTGTTATGGGCAGATTATATTTTTTTGCAAAATCAAAATCTCTTTCGTCATGTGCAGGCACTCCCATAACCGCACCTGTACCATAAGTGTACAAAACATAATCTCCAATAAATATAGGAACCTTTTTGTTATCCAAAGGACTTATAGCATAAGCGCCAGTAAATACTCCTGTCTTTTCCTTGGTTGTGGACAGTCTGTCAATTTCACTTGTTCTGGCCGTTTGCTTTTGATATTCTTTAACCTGTTCTCTTTGTTCAGGAGTAGTGATTATATCCACCAAAGGATGTTCAGGTGCAAGCACTACAAAACTTAAACCAGGCAAAGTGTCTGCTCTTGTTGTAAACACTCTAAAAGTATGCCCATCTTCTGTTGTGAACTCGATTTCGCCTCCTACACTTTTGCCTATCCAATTGGTCTGCATAATTTTGGTTTTTTCAGGCCAATCAAGTTTATCTAGGTCTTTCAACAATTCTTCGGCATACTTAGTGATTTTGAAAAACCACTGAGTCATATTTCGTCTTTCTACAATCGAATGGCATCTTTCGCATTCTCCGTTGACTACTTGTTCGTTGGCTATAACTGTATTACATGAAGGACACCAGTTTACCGGTGCATCCTTTTGGTAAGCAAGTCCATGTTTGTATAACTGCAAAAACAGCCATTGAGTCCAGTGATAATATTCTGGATCAGAAGTTTTGATTTCTGCAGACCAGTCTATCATCAAGCCCATTTCTTTTATCTGGCGTTCCATTGTAGCTATATTTTTATAAGTGCTGTCTTTGGGATGAATACCAGTTTTTATTGCATAGTTTTCTGCAGGAAGCCCAAATGAATCAAATCCCATAGGCTGAAAAACTTCATAGCCCTGCATTTTTTTAAATCTTGCATAGGTATCAGAAAGTCCAAAGTTCCACCAATGTCCTATATGCAGGTTAGCACCCGAAGGATAAGAGAACATTTCAAGCATATAGAATTTGCGGTCAATATTTTTGGGATCAAACTTATTAAGTTCATGGTCTTCCCAGTACTTCTGCCATTTTCTTTCTATTTCCAAATGATTCATAAGGAACTCCTTTTTTTGCGTATAAAAAGTAATACAGCAAGAAATATTGCTATTAACCTTTCAATGATACAATAATTTGGGATATATGTCAATTTTAAGGAATTTATTATTTTGTTAATTTGATTTCAATGATACATAATGGTATGGTCAACAAAGCAAAAATAAATTGAGTTATTATAATGGCGTATAGTGTTGGGATATTGTCTGACGGACCTAGTATAAAATGCATACAGCAAAAAAATAAAATCATACTGCCAAAAAGTACATATTTTGATATACATACAAAAACTCTCATTTTTTTTGGCATTGAATAAAAAATTTGAACTAAAATAACTAACAAACAAACTATAAAGATAGTAAATGCTTTAGTAAATACCTGAAATCCAAGCCATATAAGATAATATATAGAAATAACCAAAATTAAAGACGGTAGAATACATAATAATATTATATTCTTGATATTTGCTTTTTCCATTTGATATCCCAAAACTTATTGCTGATGATATAATATCATATTTTTATTATGTTTTTAATATATTTTAAATAAAAAAATCCCCTGATTTTTTTAAAAGTCAGGGGATTATCTTACAAAATCAAAAGTATAATTACTTCAATTCAACAACAGCGCCAGCTTCCTTGAACTTCTTAGCCATTTCTTCAGCTGCTTCTTTGGAAACTGCTTCTTTAATAACGCTAGGAGCCTTATCAACCAAAGCTTTTGCTTCGCCAAGACCAAGGTTAGTGATTTCACGAACAACCTTGATAACTCCAATTTTGTTTGCTCCAACCTCTTTCAATACTACGTTAAATTCGGTCTTTTCTTCAGCTGCAGGAGCTGCTGCGCCAGCTGCTGCACCAGCTGCAGGAGCTGCTGCGAAAGCTGCTGCTGATACGCCAAATTCGGTTTCTAACATTTTAACAAGCTCATTGAGCTCTACTACGGTCAATTCTTTTACTGACTCAACAATTTTATTCAAATCTGCCATAATAATTTATTCTCCTTAAATTTTATTTTATGCTTTTTGCTTTGCAGCCTGGTCAAGCACAATAGCCAGTTTTCTTACGGGCGCGGTCAATACGCCAAGCAATCTTGCGATAAGTTGTTCTTTTCCCGGGATATATGACAATGCTTTTACTTCATCAGCAGTCATAACTTTGCCATCCATATATCCGCCTTTGATTTTGGTGAGATTGAACTTTTCTGAGCTTTCACGTGCAATTCTTGCAGCAGATATTTCATCTGTAAGTGAGAAAGCTATAGCAGTAGGACCTTCAAATACATGGTCAAAGCCCTTAACACCCAATTCTTCAAAGGCACGGGACATAATTGTGTTCTTTATAACCTTATAGGTTACGCCATTTTTGCGGAAGTTGTTACGCATTTCGGTATCTTGAGCGACATTGATGCCTTTAAAATCAACAAAGACAACGGATTTTGATTTGGTAATCAAATCCTTAACTTCAGCAACTTTGGCCTTTTTTGCCTCTAAATTTGCGTTAGCCATTTTTACCTCCTGTTTTATTTTATAAAAAACAGCTCTTTTGCCAAAAGCGAAAGAGCTGTAATTGAGGTCATTTTTTAACAGTATTACAAGCTTTTATCGCCCTCGGCAAGCTCCATAACAGATTTAAGAAAAATCACTTGCTGTCTTTAGGACATTTTTAAGCTGTTATTATATTTTAGTTTATTTTGTAGTTAAGCTTTATGCTAGGTCCCATTGTAGGTGCAATGAAGACGTTTTTAATATAAGTTCCTTTTGCAGAAGCAGGTTTTGCTTTTACAATAGCTTCCATTAACGCATTGAAGTTTTCAATAAGTTTTTGTGCGCCAAAGGATTTCTTTCCGATAATGCAGTGAACAATAGCTGTTTTATCAATACGATATTCAACTACGCGTCCAAGCTTGGTATCAGCTACAACTTTAGCCACATCAAGTGTAACAGTACCTGATTTGGGGTTAGGCATTAAGCCTTTAGGTCCTAGAATTTTAGCAACTCTACCCATTTGACCCATCATGTCAGGAGTAGCGATACATACATCGAAATCAAGCCATCCGCCTTGAATCTTAGCAATTATTTCTTCTGCTCCTACATAATCAGCACCAGCTTTTTCAGCTTCAGTTGCTTTGTCGCCTTTTGCAACAACCAATACCTTAACCTTTTTGCCAGTTCCGTTAGGAAGATTGGTAATACCACGAATTTGCTGGTCAGCTTGTTTAGGGTCAACACCAAGTCTTACGTGCAATTCAACTGATTCGTCAAACTTAGCATTAGCAACCTGAATCAAAGTCTCAAAGCCTTCATTGATTTCGTAGGTTTTGCTGGTATCAACTTTGCTTGCATCTGCAAGATATCTCTTACTTCTTTTCATTGTGCCGCCCTCCTTATTCTTCTACCGTAACGCCCATGCTTCTGGCGGTACCTTTTACCATGCTTATAGCAGCTTCCAAAGATGCAGCATTAAGATCAGGCATTTTCATCTTAGCGATTTCCTCAACCTGTTCTTTAGTAAGGCGTGCAACTTTGTCACGGTTAGGACGAGCTGAACCACTTTCAATTTTAGCAGCTTTCTTAATCAGAACAGCAACTGGAGGAGTTTTTAGAATGAATGAAAAAGAACGGTCAGCATAAATACTGATAACTACAGGAATAATTAATCCTGCTTGAGAAGCAGTTTTTTCGTTAAATTCTTTGGTGAATGCAGGAATGTTAATGCCGTGCGGTCCAAGAGAAGAACCTACAGGAGGTCCCGGAGTCGCTTTTCCTGCCGGCAGCTGTAATTTGACTACAGCAGTCAGTTTCTTAGCCATAATTTCTCCTTAAAAAATATTTTTATATTTTTTAATCGTGGTGATAACGGCAAATATTAATTTGCCTCCCAGATAAAAATATCTAATCTAATTTTGCGATTTGAGTTATATCCAATTCAACGGGAGTAATTCTTTCAAACATATTGACATTTACTCTGCATTTTGAATTGTGAATATCAATTTCTACAATATCGCCTATAAAGTCAGCCAAAGGACCGTCAATAATGCGTATTTTGTCTCCAACGGAAAAGTCAACATTAACAGTGACTTTTTCTAGTTTCATACGACGAATTTCATCATCGGTCAAAGGCATAGGTTTTCCTTGCGGACCAACGAAACTAATAACTCCGCGTGTGCTCGTAATCATATGCCACATATCATTGGTATAACGCATTTTGAGCATGACATAACAGGGGAACTTTTTACGGGAAACAATTTTGCGCTTTCCGTTTTTTTCCTCAATTACATCTTCCATTGGAATTTGAATGTCCAAAATACGGTCTTGAAGATTGTTTTTTTCAATCAACTTTTCAAGACTATCTTTGACAATATTCTCATAACCAGTATAGGTATAAACAATATACCACTGGGGTTCCATCTTTGCTACTTCTTCGTTCATTGCCTTATACCAAGTATTCTAACAAGAGCTTGTATGCCTGAGACAATCCAAGATCTATAAGCCACACGGCAACAATAAAAAAGCCGACAACAGCAAAAACAACGCCTGTTTGTTTTAGAACAGTAGCAGGCTTTGCCCAGATGACTTTTTTGAGCTCACTGCCCATTTCTTTAAACCATCTGCTGATTCTGCCTTTTTTCTTTTCGTTAGCCATAAAACTATCCCCTTGTATTATTTTGTTTCTTTATGCAGGGTATGCTTTTTGCAAAATCTGCAGTACTTTTTCAGTTCAATACGGTTAGGGTCATTCTTTTTGTTTTTAAAAGTGTCATAATTGCGTTGCTTGCATTCTGTACAAGCCAATGTAATTTTGTCCTGCATTATGTTTTCCTTCTTTATTAATTACTTTTTTAGGTAAAATGCATTGTGAAAAATAACACCCAAAGGGTGCTTTATATAATTTAGCACAAGCTGTTTATGATGTCAAGGATTTTGATAAGACAAAAAAGCTTTAAGTTTTTGGCTTAAATGTAGTTTGTGTCTTTAGTATTATAATACAAATTGTTAGATTTTACAATTGATATCTAAAACAAACACACAAAAAAAGTTTGGTGCATAATAATATGATATGAGAAAATGCAGATGTTGTCGCCGAAGCAGACGGCGGCGAAATCAAGTAAGATGTTATGTGTTCATATCTAGTACTAATGTTCCAGTAAGAGGGGCGATAGTGTCATGCACATTTTGTGACTCTAGACGCATAATATACAGAAGAACTGATGTATTTGGAACCTGTGTATTCAATCTACCTGATGGAGATTTTTTGTTTAGATGCGACTGTGTTCCTAATTTTTTGTCTCCGTCACAGGAAGATTTTTGCGTAACGCTTGGTTGTTTTAGATGTGAAGCGGATTTGTTATTTCCTGCCACATTTTTAGGGACAAATGCAATTAATCAATTGCCTTTAACAAATACACAGCTTATCAACAATCAACAGTCGTCAATAAATAACATTTCAGGATTAATCAATAATACAACATCCAATTCGACTATAACCAATACATATATACCGCCTGTTGATTCACAAACAAATAATACATCTACAGGTAGTTTAATTTCTGATGCATCCACTATCACGGCACCGCCTGTTCAAAATCAAACAGAAAGCCTTGATCTAAGTACGATGCAAACAATGGCAAAAGTAAAACAATATGGCTCGAGCACTTCAGGACTATCAAAATTAAGCAAAACCAGTCAAAGTCAAATACATGCAAAGCCAGTAGAACATTACATAAACCCTCAAAACCGCACATACAAAGGGTAAAAAATTATTTGCTCTGTACATATCAATAAAAAAGGAGCAAATATAAGATATGAGTTACGATTACGATGATTTTGATTTTGAAATGAAAAATCAAAAAGGGTATGATGATAAAGAATACGGCTATGATAAAAAATACGACTATGACGACAAATATGACCCTTGCAAAGACAAACATTTTGATCCATGCCGTCCTAAACCCAAGCCTGATTGCTTCTGCTGCTGCAAAAAAGATGACAGATGGGGCTACGAAGACGACAAGAAAGACGACAAGAAAGACGACAAATTTGATGACAAAAAAGACAAATGGGAAGACAAGAAAGACGATAAATGCGACAAAAAAGACGACAAGTGCGATAAAAAGGATGACAAGTGCGATAAAAAGGATGACAAGAGAGACGATAAATGCGATAAGAAGGACGATGATAAATGCAGAAAATGCTGCTGTTTCTTAAGCTTTTTCCGTTGCATTCGATAATTGAAAAAAAGACCCGGAATTATTAATCCGGGTCAACTTACATAAAACGGCTAAGGTGTATGTAAAACTATTCTTCGTCGTTAGCTTTATCCTCAAAATAATTATTGAGTTCTTCCACTAACAAATCAACATCAATTCCATGAGCAGCTGAAGCTTGTTCCAAAGTTTCACCGCTTGAAATAGGACAACCTAAGCAGTGCATTCCAAATCCATAGAAGATAGGAGCGCAGCCGCTGTCCTTTTTTATTATTTCATATATAGTCATATCCTTAGTGATAGTCATGTTGATAACTCCTTATAAAAAATTTTCTTTATTATATCATATAACCGATAAAAGTAATATTACTTAGTCACACAAAAAGCGCTATCAAATTAGATTATTTGCAAAAAGTCCAATAAAAATGTAACCAAAGCCAGGCCGCTTAATAGCCCTAGTATAAAGCCTACAACCTTAGGAACAGAAACGGGTGCCTTGCCTACGGTCTTTCCACTTGAGCCGTTAATATATGTGTAATAAGGTTTTTGCTTGAAAACATGAAGCGTTACATAAATAGGAAGCAAAACATATTTAAATGTCTTGTCGTTATATTGCGTTGTTATATCAAGACTGCTGACCACATCGCAATGCAATGATGCGATTATTCCAGACCTTATACTGTTATTAATTACATTAAGAGCTTCTGCCCAACCTGCATTTAGTGATTTTTTATAATGTTCTGCTGTGTAGCCGGCTAGATACTGTCTTTTATATTCAACACTGTCTTTTGTGTTGAAAGGTTTTAGCTTATTAAAAGTTCTGTCATCTATATGTCTGCTTGAATTGATGTTAATATCATCAAATATTGCTTCATGATGTCCGCTGACTTTTCTGTAACGGACTCTTCTTTCTGTATGACGGTTTTTGCCTGAACCTACTGTCACATAATAATAGTCGCCGACAACGCCGCGATAAAATGACGAAGTTTTGGTGTCATAAGTCCAGCTAGGGGAATAAATTCCTTTGAAATTATCATCTATATGACTTTTTCTAAAAGCAGTGGGTGCAAATATTTTGCCCTTAATCCATTTCTGATAGCATTCTTTAGCTTCAGACTTAGTTAATCTAAAAGGCAGTACTGCGTTAGGTCGTATTCCTTCTATATCTTCAATACGGGTTATACTTGGTGATTTACAAAAAGGACATTCTTTTGCAAATTCATCCTTATCAAATACAAATTCTGCGCCGCAGCTATCGCAATGGCTTACGCGTGTTTCGTCATTCCATTTAACAGCTTTATCCAGAGAAAAATCCAGCACTCTTTCAACGCTTTTTTGAGACGCTATTTCATATTCGCTGTTGCAATATTGACAATAGAGCTTTTGAGTTTTAGGATTAAATATGACAGATGCCCCGCAATTAGGGCATTTGTCCTGTTCTACATCAAGTACAAGTTTTGTTTCGCCGCCATAGTTTTCATATACTTTTTTAGTCGGCTCATCTACATAATTGACAACTTTTTCTTCAGATGATGAAGAAGAATTGCTTTTTTCTCTGGCTTTTTTTATTTCGTCTGCAAGATTATAAAATCTTTTCATATCAGAGTTTCTTTCCACATTCTGCGCAGAATTTTGCTTGAGGCTTATTGGCCTTTCCGCAAGAAGGACAATATTTTGTAGCATTTACAGGTGTTATTTTTGCACCGCATTCAGGGCAGAATTTGGCATTTGCATTGATATTTGCATTGCAAGAAGGACAAACCATTGTAGGTACAGCGCCTACAGGTGCAGCAGGGGTAGCTTGCGCATTAGCATTTTGACCAGATAAAGCGCTTCCAAAAACATTGCCTACAGCCCAGCCAGCACCCATTTGCATAGCAGTTCCAGCCATATTCATTCCGCTACCTTTATGAGCATTTTCTGCGATAGTCTTCATAGAATCAGCAGCCGCAAATTGAGTATATTCTTGAGCATTGCCCAAAATGTTCATTCTTGTTCTCTCGTTGAGAGCTTTTGTGCTTTCTTCTGTCAAAGATAGATTTTCAACAACAAGGTTAACTAATGTTATACCCATTTTGTTGAAATCAGCCTGAACAATTTCTGCTGCTTTATCACCAATTGCTGAATATTTCATTGCCAAGTCAAGCGCAGGGATGTTGGAAGCTGCAACTGCTTCAGAAATACCACTTACTATGGTACGTTTGAGTTGTTCCATTAGGTTATCAACTTTATATAGTGCAGCAGAACCCAAGAGTTCTCTTAAGAAGACAGCAGCATCTGATACCTTAAATGAAAATACGCCATAGCCTCTGAATTGAACAACGCCAAAATCCTGATCTCTCATCATTACAGGATTGCCTGTTCCCCATTTTTGATTGATAAATTGCTTAGTATTGATAAAATATACATCACAAACAAACGGAGAATTAAAATCATATTTCCAAGATCTTAACTTGGTAAGAATAGGCATATTACCGGTATTTAATTTATATCTTCCGGGTTCAAAAACGTCGGCAATTTTGCCGCTGCTAACCAAAATAGCCACCTGAGATTCTCTTACTATAAGCTGAGAACCCATCATTATTTCTGTTTTAGGCGGTATTGGATATTTATATGCCATTGTGTCATGAGTGTTATCTTCCCATTCAATGACCTTCAACAATTGGTTTTTTAAGAATCCCATATCAATCTCCTTAATTTTCGTTACAGCAAAAGTATAGCATAACGTCAAAACCAATACAATAATATTATCGAATTTTAATAAAGTCTTAATATTTCTAATCTAATTAATATAAAAATATTAATAATTGCTAAATAAAATGCTTTTTTGTCCAAAATTAATAAAAATTAAACAAGACCAATGGCCTTTATTGTCATAATTAATAAAGGAACGCTTATTACAGATAATAAAGTTGCAGTAATAAAAATTCTGGTTGAATCGACTCTGGCTCTGCCTGTTTTTTCTGCAAAAGTTACAAGCAATGATGCGGGCGGCATACCCATAAGTATGACAGGAACTGCAAGACATAATAGTCCCAATGATGAATTTGAAAAATACGGTATTAATCTTAACAGTATAGCAAGGCCTATCATTAAAGCGGGAGCAATTATAAGTCTTACAAAGCTGCCTATATAATTACCTATTCCTTTAATTGCGTTTAATAATCCTATGTCGGCAAGTCGAATTCCTACAACTATCATAGAAATTGGTGCAGACATATTGGCAAGAAGATTAATAGAATTTTCTATAGGCGTTCCGCTTATTATGTTAATGCTCGGGAAGAAAAATAATGGAAAGCTTATTACAAGCGGAACTATGGCTGGATTAATAAATGCCTTTTTGAAACTGATAGCTTTTTTGTCTTTGGTAAGGATATAAATGCCCAAAGTCCACATCAGAATATTAAAACTAATATTATACATAATCGCAAACAGCATAGCTTCTGAACTATTGGTCAGCATTTTTATAAAAGGCAAACCCAAAAAGCCGCAGTTAGTAAAAACGGAAGCAAAGGTATAGGCAGATGCGCTTTCTATATTCTTCCATTTGAAAAATATTAGCTTAGCCAAAGCAAAAACTGCTATATGTCCGAAAAACGAAATCAAAAAGCACAAACCCATAAGGATGACGATATTGGCAGAAGGACTGTCTTGATCTAAAAACGGAGTTATAGACAGTAAAGGCTGACAAATATACAAAAGTATGGAAACCATTCCCGCAACAGCACCATCTGTAAACAGCTTAAGCTTTCTTAAAATATAACCTGGTATTATCAACGCCAAAAGAGACGCCATTATCAGTAAAACATTAGAAAACAACTTAGTATTATGGTGCGTTTTTTTATAACACGCCATCCTCCATTTCTTCTTTAGTATATTTTATTTATTTCTCAAAAAAATAACAAAGGTTTTGTAGTAATTTAGATAAAAATCAAAAGTTTTTAATATTAAAAAAATCAATAATTATCACTCATGAAAATTTTAGGCTGATTATTTAATAAATATTGAGCAAGCTGTTTTTCAGTTTCAATATCCTCGGGGATATAAATGCCCGCTTTTCCTTCATCTCCAATATTGTGGAAATCTCCGCCAGCACTCATTTTGAGATTATTCTTTTTAGCAAAATTAACAGATCTTTGGTAAACTTCTTTTGAATGATGACAGCCATTATAAACTTCTATTCCGTGCATAAATCTAGGAAGCCCCAAAGTACATCCATTTCTAAAAGGATGCGCTTGAAAAATTACCCAATTATATTTATTGGCAAGGTCAAATAATTGAGCTTGAGTATAAGTATAAAGATCTGGATTTTGTAAAACGCCTTCCTGTATATCGCCAAAGATCAAATAATCTTGCCATTGATATCTAGCTAAAGTTACTTCCATACTCAAAAAAGCTTTTAGTCCCTGCTTTTTTGCCTCTGAAACTAATAAGTTGGACAAATTTAAAAAGTTTTTAGCCTTTTCCAAAGAATTTTGTCCTTCAATTAAACTAAAAGCGTATGCTGAATAATGGTTGGTTACGGCTATTGCATTGTAGCCTTTTTGTATGTAAAGCGAAGGAATTTCAGGAGCAGTAACTCTTGCGCAAGGACTTACCTCGCAGTTATGCAAATGAGTTTCTAATAATAACATAATTACACCTGTTAGTTTTTCTGTTTCTTAATATAGACTTATATTTCATTTATGTCAATGATAATATTTTGCTTTTAGTAATTAATCTACATAACTATTCGCCAAATTAACGCTATATATTACAAAAAAGTGCAGATAATCTTATCAATAAAATATTATACATATATATGTTTATACTATTATTATGTCATTTTTATAAGGGAGTAATTATGGAAAGCTTGAGAGGGATTCTTAATAAACCGCTGATTAATATTCAAAACGGCAAAATGCATTATATTAAGAATGCCGTATTTGATTCATCAATGTCGTATATTCAACTTCTGGTTTTGACTGACAAATTTTCGGTAGGAAAAGAGTACGTTATTAAAATTTCAGACATAAAAGCGGTTGGACCTGACGCATTAGTAGCCAATGGTCCGGTTATGGATAGCGAAACATTCAAAGGCAATATTTATCAATTATTGGGTGCAGATATATACAACCAAGTAGGAGTAAAGCTTGGCGTTTTAAAAGATATTTATCTTAATGATTTTAAAGTATCATATATCTTGATGAATGAGAGTGAAATGATTTATCCAAGCAATATTATAAGCAGCGGAAATCGTCTACTTATTACTGATATTCCCCAAAAGCTGCAAGTAAAAAAAAACCTAGCAGAAACACAACATCAAAATCCAGATTACCAAATAGAAGCACAAGAGTAAAAACTGATAAAAATATAAATTCTCAAGGATTTTTATCTGACAATGTCAATAAGGCGGAGGATATTATTGTGGCTTCGGAAAAGGAAGACAAAAAAGAGGAAAAAATTAACACTCAAGAAATAAAAATACTGCAATCTGAAAATAATATAACAACAAAAGATAATATTGAGAAAGAAGAACAGGAAGACAACATGCAAATAACCCAAGAAACTGTTTTGGAAAATGCTGTGGTGATGCCGCCAGAACACAATAAAATAGAACAAACAGTAATACAAAATAATGAAAATATTATTAATGATGATGAAGACCAAATAGCCGTTATAAAAAAGAATTCGTCATATCCACTATCTATTTCAAACAAAGCAGTTCAAGCAGAATTCGGACAAATGGTTGATGAACCAGAAAATCAAGAGATTATTCAACAAGATCCAAAGTCTTCGATTTCAAAGCCGGTACCAGCAAAAATAATTGCAGATTATGTGTTTTTGTTAGGAAGACTTACAACACAGTCAATTACAGACATTGAAGGGAATACAATAATACCAAAAAATACATTGATAACGGCCAATATTGTTTTGAAAGCTTTTGAAAACGGCAAACTTTTGGAACTGACTAAATATTCAAAATCATAAAAGGTTACAAATGACACGCAGAGAAATTTTGATACACAATTCAAAAAAAACACATAGAAGAAAACAGCAAAATCAAAGAAGAGTAACAGGCAAAATAAAACAAACCAATAATTAAGCTAATTTATTTTTGGGATTCAGAAATAGCCTTTAATAGATAATTCATTGCACGGTTTAATCGTTGCTGACGTTCAGGTAGCTGGTTTTCGGGCTTTACTTTTTCTTTTTGTAAGGCGGCAGCAAGTTGTCTTAAAGTTGAAGCCGGAGCTTTAGCCTTTATCGCTCCGTCAATTCTTAATAGCAGATTTTGAGTTTCTATACCCATCGCTTTATGCGGAGCAACCCTTAAAACAGCAGACGGGTTTTGTGTGGAAATTGTATTTTGAACCTGATTTAATTTTTCAGGTGAATTTTTTATTTCTTCTAAAATCATTCTTTGTTCTTCAGGAACGGTTACGCCAGAGGGTATCAAAAATTCTTTGGACTTTTTGTTAAGAGCCAATACCAGCTTTTCATGAGTAAGCAAAGTTGCATTCAAAGAAGCTCTTTCCATAATTACTAAAATAGCTGCAAAAAAACATCCAACTGCTATCATCATTACAGCATTTCTTTTTGCACTCAAAGTCTCTTCAAACCCAAAGATTATCGAAGCAAATATAATAGAAAGCAGCATCAAAGTAATTGCAAAGCAATTATTCCAAGAAGTTCTTGTGGGTATTTGAAGACATTCGCTTATGGACAAATAATCGCTAGGTTTTCCACGGCGTTCTTTTCTAAAACGATGCCATAACGATCTTGTTGTATAAGGCATTTTTTTCATTTCAATATTGATAGCTTCTTCGGTAACGCCCTTTTGGATTGCTTTCATGACTATTTTTGCGGTTGCACGGTAAGCAGAAGCATAATTTGCCGCAAAAAACAAAATGATTGCAAGGCAAAACAATATGATCAAAACATCCAACAATATAAAAAATATCTTGTTGAGCGCATTAGTTCCAAGGAACTTTTGCAGCCATACATAAAAACTATCAACAACAGTCATAAAAAATACCGTGAGAGAAAAATTGTCAAAAAAGAACTAGCTTAGAATAATTATTATTTCACATTATATATCTATTTATAATTATACCACATTATATATTTGCCAAGATATATTTGTCAAAGATTTTTTGATACACTCTTTGTTTAGATATATATTTCGCTGTCAAGTTCAAACGAATATATTATCTTAGAAATTACTTGTTCTTTAAGAATGCTTTCACATGCCTTAGCGTAAATGTCAAGCTGATTATGATAAATATCCTTTAGATGTTGTTTGTCGCCTTTTGTGGTTTTGTAATCTACGACTATAATGCCTTCGTCAGTGAATATCAAAAGGTCTATTATACCTTGAACTAAGACTTTTTGATTGCCTTTGAGGCCTAGCATATCGGGCGAAACATAAAATAAAAAATCTCTTTCTCTGTAGTATTTGTTTTGTCTTGCTATATCTAAGACTTTGGATTGCAATGCAAGCAATATTTTTTTAGGGTCAATAAGTTTTTCATACTCTTGAGGTAATAGATTATTTTCTTTTAGCCTTTTTATTTCAGAATTGACCTGTTCAATGGTTAATGTATTTAAGTCAATATATTTCATTACACAGTGATATGCGTTGCCGCGTTCAATGCCGCCCGAAGAATTATCCGACATAACCCAATCAATAGGGGGAGCATTAATGTCAAGTTCTTGATTGTTAAGTTCGGTTACGGTGTATTTTGCATTAAGCCCGTCTGGTTTATAAATCCTAGTAAAGTTTTGCTTGATATTGTTAGCCAAATCCAAATCGACAGAAGACAAGGCAGGCAATGAGAAGTTTTTGTAATCGACAGGATCGCTTGCTTGTATAATGTTTAGTTTGTAGCAAGGTGCTAGCTTGATTAACTCTGTTGGGTCAATATCAAATACATTATTATTGCTTTTATCTCTTCCAAGTACAGCCAAAATCCAACTCAAATAATTGGAGCCTCGCAAAATTTCAAAAGGTTCAAGACCGATTAATGAGTATTTGTGAGATATGGTTCCTGTCAACACGAGATGATATTTTGCTCGAGTTAAGGCAACGTACAAAATACGCATTTCTTCTTCAATTTCTTTCTTTTGACTCAAAAATTTAATCGCACTCCAATCCTTAGAAACTGAAATAAAACGAGATTCTAAGTCATAGTTCTTAAGCCCAAGTTTTACTTCCTGGTCTATTAATATTTCATCTGAAGAATGATTGAATTTGCGTCCCAGTCCGCATACAAAGACAACAGGAAATTCCAAGCCTTTGGATTGATGAATAGTCATAATGCGTATTGCATGAGGGCTGTCTGGATGCGGCATTTGAATGTCGGGAGATATAAGACCATTATCTATATAGTCTAAAAACTCGTTAACGGTATTATATTTTTCTGCCAAATTTATTAGCAATTCAACATATTCATAATCTGCGTTTTCAAAGTTTTGCATTAAGTATTCTTGATAATGATACGTCGTGACAATATATATAATAAGTTCTTTTACGCTATGGCAGGCTGCGTATTTTATATCGTTTTCAAGATTTTGAAAAAAGGTGTTGAGCTTTTTTGATACTTCATCGTTTTGATGTTTTTTGTATTTCAAAACAGCATTATAAAAAAACTCGTCAAGCTCGTATTGCTTGCGGATTTTATATAATTCGTTTTCGTCCAGATTTCCAAAAGTTCTCAAGGCCCCAGCAAGCGCGATATCCTGATAGCAGTTATCAATGATTTTTATATAATCCAAAAGCATCAATATTTCGGTCCGATCAAGTAACTCTGTTTCTATATTGCTGATAACAGGATAGACTTTGGAAATTTCATTGATAATTTCAAAAGATTTATTTTTTAGCGATCTAAAAAGTATTACAATATCGCCAAAATCAGGCGGAGCGATTATCTTCTTTCCATTACATTCTTTTTGTATTCTGCCGTCTTGTCTTATCCTTGCTATTTCGTTAATGATAATATCCGCTTCCGCCTTGGCATCAGTAATGACTGATGTAAACTTATGGTTTTTTACGCTGTATATTTCTGTGGGCTCTGCTTTTTCCGCTTTGGGCATTTGAGCTATTACAACATTGACAGCAGGATAATTGCATTCTATGTCAGAATTATTTGAATTAAATCTTGCGTCTTTATCATAATCCACAGCACCCAATTTTTTGGTCATTATTCTTG
>DATCJR010000079.1 GCA_036562685.1 Clostridia bacterium
TTTTTGCTGTTGAGGGATTTTTATTTTTTTTTGTATATGAATGATACAAAAATATGTTATATTAATATAAATAAATTTAAGGACCTCAAAACTATGGATTTTAAAATTGATGTATCTAATACGACTATTGAAACTAAACGACTGCTTTTGCGTCCCTTTGAAAAATCTGATTTAAATGACCTTTTTACATATGCGTCTGTTCCTGGGGTTGGCGAAATGGCCGGCTGGGGACACCATGATTCAATAGAAACTAGTCAAAACATTTTGGATATGTTTATAGAAGAAAAAGAAGTTTTTGCTTTATATCACAAAGTAGATTCTAAAGTAATCGGATCTTTGGGACTTCATCAATCATGGACTGAAAATGATGACAAATACAAAGACTTAAAGGTCAAAGAAATCGGCTACGTACTTTCTAAGGATTATTGGGGACAAGGTTTGATGCCTGAAGCTGTCAATGCTGTATTAGCTTATTGCTTTAATGACCTTGACTTAGAGGCAGTAACTTGCAGCCACTTTGTATATAACAATCAGTCACGTAGAGTTATTGAAAAGTGCGGTTTTACTTATGTTAAGAAAAATGTATTTTTTGCAAAACAGCTAAAAAAAGAGATTGAAGATGTAAACTATATTTTATTTAAAGAAGAATATTTGAAACGGAATAATAAGGTTATAGTATAAGACGCGATTACACTTCTTATTGAAGAAAAAGCAACAAACGGTTGCTTGTTAATAACGGCAATGATTATTATAATTGTAAATAGATTAAAATCTTTTAGGGGTAAAAAATTTATGGAAATGAAGCAAGTAATCGCAGAAATCAGAAAGCAACATGGACTTTCACAAGAAGAAATGGCTGAAAAACTTTTTGTTACACGTCAAGCAGTATCTAGATGGGAAAACGGCGAAACCACGCCAAATATCGAAACATTAAAAGCTATTTCAAAATTATTAATGTTCCAGCTAATGTTTTGCTTGGACTCCCCCAAGAACCTATATGTCAAAGCTGCGGAATGGATTTGAAAGATATTGAAGATTTTGGAACTACACAAGACGATCATGTTCATACCGATTATTGTAAATTTTGCTATCAAAAAGGCAGCTTTACTCATAACAGGACGTTAGATGAAATGGTAGAATTTAATTTGAAATTTCTTGATGAATATAACAAAGAAAAAGGGCTATCATATACACCCGAACAAGCAAGAGTTGAACTGAAAAGACATCTTTCAACTCTAAAAAGATGGAAAGAAAAGCAGATAATTTAAGACTAAAATCAGATATTAAAAGCAATCTTAATGATTGCTTTTTTTGTTAAAATATTCATAGATTTATTCAATAGTATTTACACCAATACATAATCTAGTATGATATAATAATACAAAGACAATTACTTATGATTATTTAAAAACAAAAGAAAGGCGATAAAAAATGGCTAAAAGATTAATATCAAGTGAAACAGAATCCTTTAATAAATTTGGCGGAAATTATGAAATTCTAAAGCTGTTTAAAGATGCAGGCTTTGACGCTTATGATTTTTCAATGTTTGAAGATAGTATAAACAGGCTTATAGACTATGACGATTACAAGCAAAAAGCTCGTGAATTAAGAAAATATGCTGACAGTCTGGGTATTGTATGCAATCAGGCGCATGCACCTTTTCCTACGGTAAAACCTGGAGATGATGAATTTAATAAATATATTTTTTCAAAAATCGTAAGAGCAATAGAAGTT
>DATCJR010000080.1 GCA_036562685.1 Clostridia bacterium
GTGGAATTTTAGAGTTGTAAAAACTGGAGATAGTATAGATATAGGCAATGGCAAGAAGCTTATATTCATTGAAATGAAGATGCTGCATTGGCCTGACAGTATGGCTACATATATGACAGGCGACAATATTTTGTTCTCTAATGATGCGTTTGGACAACACTATGCAGAAGAAGAATTATTCAATGATAAGGCAGATCAATGCTTGCTTTGGAGCGAAGCAATGAAATATTACGCCAATATTCTTAATCCTTTTTCACCGCTTGTTAAGAAGAAAGTTGAAGAGATAAAGGCGCTTAATCTGCCTATTGATATCATAGCGCCCAGTCATGGCTCAATCTGGCGCGACAATCCCATGCAAATAGTAGAAAAATATTATGACTGGTCTCAAAATTATCAAGAAGATCAGATCACTATAGCTTACGATACTATGTGGGACGGAACAAAACACTTAGCGCACAAAATAGCTGCCGAAATTTCAAGGCTAAGTGCTAATACTAAAGTAAAAGTTTATAATATATCAGTAACCAATAAAACTGAGATAATGACTGAGATATTTAAGTCCAAGGCAATAGCGGTAGGTTCGCCTACAGTGGGCAACAGCATTTTGTCCTCTGTGGCTGGATGGCTTGAATTCTTAAAAGAACTCAAATTTAAAAACAAAAAGGCAGCAGTGTTTGGATGTTACGGCTGGAGCGGCGAGTCCACAAAAGAACTAAGAGAAAGACTCACCAGCGCAGGCTTTAAAGTTATAGAGCCCGAAATCAAATGCAATTGGAACCCTAAGGAAGAAGATTATAACAAAGCAATAGATGTAGCCAAGGCTTTGTGTGACTAAGAAAATAATAGAAAATAAAAAAAGAACAGGATTTATCGTCCTGTTCTTTTTTTATCACCTTATCATACCTAAAAATATGTTATAATTAGTTATTAAAAGATTTTATATCAAAAGATTATAGTAGCAAATGAATGTGTTATTAGATATTTCAATTGGAGAAAAATATAGCAATCCATCACAAAAGGTACGTGTCATTACAGAAAATTGGGTTGCAAAAAATGCGTTTTGTCCTCGTTGTGGAAATGATAAACTTAAACAGTGCGAGAATAATAAACCCGTTTCTGATTTTATATGTACTAATTGTGGAAATGTGTTTGAATGTAAAGCGAAAAAAGGTAGTTTAGGTATTAAAATTACAGATGGTGCATATGACTCAATGATTAAGAGGATTAATGATGAAAATAATGCTGATTTTTTCTTTATGTCATATAGTTATAATGATTTTTGCGTTGATGATTTCATTTTTGTGCCAAAATATTTTTTCACAGAAAGAATTATAGAGAAAAGAAAACCTTTATCTCCTAATGCCCGTAGGGCAGGATGGGTTGGATGTAATATTTTGCTTGGAGAGATACCAGAAGAAGGGCGAATAAAAATAATTAAAAATCGAATAATTCAGAATAAAGATTCAATTTGTGATAAAGTGAATAAAACAAAATTTATTTCTAATATATCGTTATTTTCTAGAGGCTGGCTATTGGATGTTATGAATTGTGTTAATAAGATTAATAGGCAAGAGTTTGAATTAATGGACATATATAACTTTGAAAATCAATTAAAAATATTGCATCCTCAAAATAATAACATTCAAGCAAAAATTAGGCAGCAACTTCAATTATTGCGTGATAAAGGATTAGTTGAGTTCTTAGGAAATGGAAAATATAAAAAAGTTGAGGTATAAAATGGACTTCGTATTTTATACTTTTGAAGGAAGTACAACAGCACCCGATGGTTCGGATGTTGAAAACCTTCAAATACTTGGTTTTGAAAAAGCCGACACATATGAAATAGCTTTAAAAAATCTTATCTCTAAGAATGATTGGATTAAAGAAAAGGGATATGACATAACACAAATAAGTTGGAAGGCAATAATAGATAATCTTTTGATTTAGGTTAATTAATGTCTATTCCAAATCCTTAATCATTAAAAATTCG
>DATCJR010000081.1 GCA_036562685.1 Clostridia bacterium
TTTGATTATAACTCAAAACATTATAGACCAGCGTTCTTATAACAATGCTTATCGAGAGATAACATGGGCAGACTGCACTTTAAGGAAATATCTTAATAGTGAGTTTTATGATAAGTTTACAGACATTGAAAAATCAAGAATAATTCAGGTTATAAATAAAAATCTTGACAATCAGTGGTATGGTTCACCAGGCGGAATAGATACGCAAGACTATATATTTTTGTTAAGCATTGAAGAAGTCGCATGCAAATATTTTGGCGATAGCAGTTCAAAATTATATAATCGACCGAAAAATCAGCGATATTGGCTTCAAAGAAAAGATGAAAATAACATCAAACGAATAGCATGGGTAGAGCCGAATCTCGGTAAAGGTGTTTGGTGGTGGTGGCTTAGATCACCCGGTCGCGATAACAAAAAAGCCGCTTATATATTTGGTGATGGCAATATAGGAGTCCAAGGCAACAATATACAAAAAGGCAATAGAATCGATGGTAGATGCACAGGCGGGGTTCGTCCAGCCATGTGGATAAAGTTATAGTCTTTGGAATGTTGCAATTGGTTTAACTATAGTTATATAGAAAAAATTAAAAGGAGAAAAAAGAAATGAGCAACTACGAAAACGCGATGAAAATTTTGGATGAACTTTGCGGCAATGACAAAGAAGAACTTATTGCACTTGCAACAGTTGCTTCATCCCCCAATGCTGAAGGTAATCCTCGTCCTGCTGTGCGTATGATTTGCGCTTACTATGAAAACGGAGTGTTTTATGCTTCCACGAACGCAAAATCAAAGAAGATGCTGCAAATTGAAAAAAATAATGAAGTTGCAATAGCTGGACAAGGCTGGTATACTTTCCATGGGGAAGCCGAAAATCTAGGCTGGGTAAAAGACGAAAAGAATGCAGCAATTAGAGCAAAGTTTAAAAAAATCTTTGGATGGTTTGATGAAGACGGTGACGAGGACAATCCAGATTCAATCGTTTTGCGTATCACACTCACAGAAGGAGTCATTATAGATCATTCCAAAAAATACGGCAAGGGATATTATAAAATTGACTTTGTAAACAAAACAGTTGAGTAAAATTACTTAAAAAGATAAAAAGGGCTAAGTACTAAAAAAGTAATTAGCCCTTTTTAATTTAGTAAAAGACCAAGATTATAAAACTAGTATATAATTAAATTGAAATTCAAAAGGATCGAATACATGATTAATATTCTTTTTAGCGATAGTGCTTGTGGAAGTTAAAAAATTGCTCAAATATCAAAAAGGCAGTATTAGTGTAATAATCAGTAATAAAGATGGAAGCGCACCTACCAAAAAGGAAAATTGGCAGTAAATGAAACCAATAAAAGCAAAACTTGCTTGGGAAAATGCTGTACCTTTGGGCGAAGATACATCAGATATATATGGATTCAAGTTGGTTTTGAGCATAGGAGACATTTCTGAAAAATCAGCTTGGAATAAAATCCGCCAGCTAATAAGTTGTACCCTTATTACTGGCGGACATCTTAATATTTTTTATATAAAGTTTTTTTACTATAATTAACAAGAGGTTAAAAAGTTTAATTCAAGGTTTTTCCAAAAGGTCGTATTCTTGTAACATTATGAATTTGCTTTAATAATATTTTGATCGTCTTGTATTTTGATGACTGTTATTTTATTATTATTGTTTTGATTATTGTTTTGCGCATTTACCTCAATCTTATTGATTTGTTCTGCTGATTCACTTGTATTGCCCTGAGGGGTCAATTTGTCTTTTTTTATTGAACCAGAGTAGATCAACGCGATTTTAGCACAAGCGGGTCCGATTAATTCATACAAGACAGACGAAGCTAAAATTATTGTAAGCAGCATATTTCCCATATCCTCAGGTAAAATTCTTTGACCAAGGAATGCAAGACCGATTGCAACTCCGGCTTGAGGTATTAATGCCAAACCTAAATAATTTTTTACTTCTTTTGAAGTTTTTGCAATGACGCATCCTAGATAAGCACCAAGATATTTTCCAATAATACGTATAAAAAAATAGGATACGCCTATTATTCCCAATGTACTAAACGAACCAATATTCAAATTCATTCCTGATACGACAAAAAATATTGACAGTATAGGCGGTGTAAATCTTTCGATTTGTTTGAATAGTTCTTTGTCTTTGGTAATATTGATATATGTAGTGCCTAAAAGCATGCAAGATAGAAGGGACGAAACATCTACTGCAGCACATAAGGCAGATATTGCTAGAAGTAGAGATATAGTTAATATCAGTCTGCTGTCTTCGCTTCTTTTGGGTGATATAATTTTGCTTAAAATTACTCCGCCAATAAAACCAATTACCAAAGCGCCAATATTATAAACGATAGGCATTATGACTTCGCTAAAAGAAATATTTCCTCCAGCATTAGCGTTTACAAAGACAGAAGCTAAACTAAAAGCAATGAGACATACAGCGTCATCAAATGCGACTACTTGCAATAAGGTATTCACAAAATTACCGCGAGCATGATATTGTCTAATAGTTACCATTGTGCTTGCTGGTGCAGTAGCAGTTGCGATCGCGCCCAAAAGCAAAGAAAAACTCCAGTTCAAATGGAATAAATAACGCATTGCAATACTTACTAGAATTCCAGCCAATAAAGATTCCAATAGCGTGATTATAATAATGCCAAATCCGGTTTCTTTGAAAGTTTCTTTCTTAAAGAATCTACCAACGCCAAACGCTATAAATGCCAAAGCAATATCGCTGACAAAGCCCATGTTTTGGACCATATCACGAGGAATCAAATTGAAAACATAAGGTCCAATTAAAATGCCAGCAATAATATATCCAGTTACATTAGGCAATTTAACCAGTTTAGTAATGCGGGTCAAAAGAAAACCAGAAAGCAAAATTATTGCCAAAGCAAATAAAATACTTGTTATATTATTAAAATTACTTAGAAAATTAATCATTGGTTTTATTAAGCTCCTCTATATTATGCTATATTTTCAAATGCGGCTAAGAACACGCATGTTAAAGTCCAATATGATGACGAAATCAAACAACTAATAACATAAATAAGTTTTAATATGTTTCGTCTGTTACTAAAGCTAAAAATATAAAACTTTGCTCCTATAATTATTACAAGGCTTACATTTACTACGACTTTTATCCAAAGCAAATTCGTCCAGCTACTAACTACATCTGCAAAAAAAAAAGAGGTAAACAGAAAAGCATAAGCGCAACATTAGCTAAGAAAATTCCTGTCCATCCAAATTGAGCTTTTCCAAATTTGACAATCAAGTTGTAATGTGTATCATGATTAGTTAAACTTTGGGTTGGCATCAAAAAGTGATTATTAAAGTAGCTTGAAGAACAAGGCAGAAACTTAATTATATTAAAAATAAGGATGTGATAATCAAATATTAATTTTTGCTTCATAATTATTGCCTCCTGCCTTTGTTTCTGTTATATTATAGTCAAATTTTCTATAACGTAAATTTATATTTTGTTTGAATGATATAAAAAAACGTTATAATAATGGAGATATATAAAATGATTGATCCAAAACTTTATACTTTATTGGCAGTTGTAAAATATAATAGTTTTACACGCGCGGCTGAACAGCTTTCTTTGACACAGCCGGCTGTAACTCAACACATAAAACAATTGGAAAAAGAACTTAATATAAAGATTTTTAATCGTGCTGAAAATGAAATAAAGCCGACAAAAGAAGGGGAAATAGTTATAAAGTACGCTAAAAGGAACATTGCTTTGTATGAAAGGATGAAACAAAGCCTTTTGGATGAAAAACGCTTTGTTAGACGGCTTACGGTCGGAATTACTCACACCGCAGAAAGCAACGCTGTAGCAGAAGTTTTGGGCAGATACAGCTCAGAAAATCCTGGTACGATCATAACGATAATTACTGATTCTATAAATAATCTTTATAGCATGCTCAAAAATTACGAGATTGATTTGGCAGTTGTTGAGGGAAAAATACAAGATCCTAATATAAATACACTTTTACTTGATACTGACTCCTTGATGTTGGTGGTATCCAATAACAATCCATTGGCAAAAAAAAGCATGGTTACCATAAATGAGTTAAAAAAACAGCCTTTAATTCTTCGCAGACCCTCATCAGGGACAAGAAACCTTTTTGTCGCGCATTTGGAAAGCAATAACATGTCAATTAATGATTTTAATGTGATTTTGGAAGTTGATAATATTGCAACAATAAAAGATCTTATACGTCGAGATATCGGAGTATCTATCCTTGCCAAAAGTGTATGCCTTGATGAACTAAAAAAGGGCAAGATTACCGTACTTCCTATTGAAAATTTAAGCATGATTCGGGAAATTAATATTTTGTATCATAGGGATTTTAATCATAAAGATATTTTGCAGAGTATTATGAATGACTACAATAAAGTTGTTAAGTATTATAACACCTGAATAATTAAACAGGGGAAAAGAGCATGGAAATGGTTAATATAGGCACTAGAATAATTAACAACTATCTTATAAAGCTTGATAAAGGATATATGTTAATTGACACTGGTTATCATGAACAGTTTGCTAACTTTAAAAAGAGATTAAGAAAACATAACATTAATTTGAGCGATATTTCTTATGTTTTTTTAACTCATGCTCATGATGACCATGCAGGTTTTCTAAATGAGATTTTAGATAATTCTGATGCCAAGGTTATATTGCACCCTATGGCAGTAGAAAGATTGCGTAAAGGTCAAAATTCCTTTGACGGCGGATGTTCTAATTTTTTGGCGTTAACATTTTGTAAGATTTTAAAATTATTAGGCAAAGGCGAACATAGGTATCCGCCAGTAGATAGGCCAGAAAGATATATTGTCTTAGATGAATCATCAAAGCCAGGTTTAGAAGTACTGTTAGCTGGTACTATTATCAATCTTCCTGGTCATACAATAGATTCTATTGGATTGTTATTAAAAGATGGGTCGTTATTTTGCGGCGATGCTGCAATGAATGGTTTTCCTAGTTCTAATAAAATAACCATTTGGATCGAAAACTTGCAAGATTTCAAAAAATCATGGGAAGTTATGATTAAACTAAATCCTACTAAAATATATCCCGCTCATGGCAAGCCGTTTTTGAAAGAAGATTTAGAGAAAAACATTGACATGCTAGACAGGAGAAAGTTATATCCATTAAAATAATATTGTCTTAGAATAAAAATTAAATCACTTAAAATTTTATGTTGAAAAACGGACAAATTATGAAAAAAGTTAAAATCACAGTTATGAAGACCGCTTGTTATAAGGATTTGATTGAAAAATATGAAAATCCGATTACTCATGCCTGCGATATGAAAGAAGGACAGATTTTTATTGCCAATGGGTGGCAAAAACCTGAAGGCTTTTGCGACAGTGCATGGGACAGCGTATCAGCATTTGTGATGACGCTGGCTTACGGTGGTGAAGATATATATAATGGTTGGATGAAGAACAAAAAATCAGCAATGATTTCGTGTAATGACGGATTTCGTCCTGTAAGTTTTCTGCTAGAAACAATGGATGAGGATGCACAATAATATTTCTTCTTTTCTATATAAGCCAAAATAATTTGAAAAGTATTTTTTATTAATTTTGTGATAATCTACATCTTTTTTTGGGGATGGATTTTTGACCATGTTGTCCATGACAGCTCAATTTCTTTTTGAATAATTTCTGCTTCATAATGTTAAAACATATTACACCTCACAACTAATTAATCATAAAAATCAAAGTTAACATGAAAGTACTATTTTCGTGGTTTTTTCGACAAAAATATGATATTCTGATGTAGAAATGTTATTTTAAAAATATCTATTTTTTTAAGAGTATAAAAAATAATATGGAAATAATATTTAATTTTCTTTATCAGATTGTTTTTTCGATAGCGGTATTAGTGGTTTTTGGATTATTCCTTGCATATTGCCGTAAGTCATTTTGCAGAATATTGGGGTCAAGGGGTGTATTAATCTTATTAATAACAGGATTTGTTGGTGTACCTATTCACGAATTAAGCCATGCTTTTATGTGTCTTATCTTTGGACATAAAATTGTTGGTATTAAGCTATATCAACCTCTCAGTGTGGATGGATCGTTAGGCTATGTAAGGCACACATATAACCGCAAGAATTTTTATCAGCAAATAGGCAATTTCTTTATTGCAACCGCTCCTATAGTTTTAGGCAGCGCTTTTTTGTTGCTTTTGATGCTCTTGTTTGTGCCTCATGTTTTTTTTGAAGTGATTGCAAAATTAGATTTTAGTAATTTTTTATCAACAAACCTTTTTGAGTCTTCCACTTATGTAGTTTATCTTGAAAAGTTTAGAGATATTGTATGGATAATATTTGATTCTTCCAATATATATAATTTCTTATGGTGGATATATATTGTGCTTGCTTTGATGATTGCAAGCCATATGGAATTAAGCACAGCTGATTGCAGGTCTGCTATCAAAGGATTTTTTTATGTAGCTTGTGGATTATTGATAGCAGATATAATAATGTTTTTTGTTTCAAAATCAGCTCTAAAAACGTTACTGCTGCAATGACTTCAATTACGCTAGCTTTGGCTGGTTTGATGGCAATTTCAGCATTGTTTTCAGGATTGTTGGTCTTAATCGCGCTTATTTATAAAGGTATATTAAGACTCTCAAAAAGAAGACGCTATGTTAAGACTCCTTATAAAGTCAGTTACAAAACTCCTATAAAAAATCAATCGCCTAGCCGTATTACGAGTTCATATCATAAGATTAAACCTCTCCATAAAACTGTGCCTAGTGAAACACATAGATATCGTCACAGAACTCGTCATCCTGCAAGATTCGGGCATCGGCATAGAGCTAACCCTCATGGTAGATCGAGCTTTAGAAATAGACCTAGACCTTGAAACCATATTAAAAAACTTTGATTTTATAAAATTAAAATCATTAATTTTTGATACTAAATGGAAAGGAGCAAAGTAATTTTTGAAAATCAACAGATTGCTTGAAATAGTTATTCTTTTGCTGAATAGGGGAACGATTACAGCAAAGGAACTTGCAAATAGATTTCAAGTATCGATAAGGACGATCTATAGAGATATTGATGTTTTATCTTTGGCAGGCGTACCGGTTTTGACTAACAAAGGCAACGGCGGCGGAATTTCCCTTTTGGAAAACTATTCTTTCAACAAGACGCTACTATCAGAACATGAAAGCGAAACTTTGCTGCTGGCACTAAAGACGCTTCAAGCAACAAAATACCCTGAAATTAATCTTATTCTTGAAAAAATAAGCGCAGTATATAAACATGTTAATTCTTCGGATTGGGTACATATTGATTTTTCGCCCTGGGCAAGCAGACCGAATGAATTCAATAAGTTTATTGAAATAAAAAAAGCAATTTTAGACAGAAAACGAATTTCTTTTGATTATATCAATTCAATGGGTGATAAATCATCAAGAGTGGCTGAACCTATGAAAATGATATTTAAGGGACAAGCTTGGTATCTTTTGGCGTATTGTAATATAAAAAATGATTTTAGGACTTTCAAGATATCAAGAATAAAGAATGTTAAGGTTTCAAATGAAGAATTTGAACGAAGACAATATATTGAAAAAAATAAAGATGATTTCCAAAATGCACAATCTTTTATTAGTTTAAAGCTTAAGTTTTATCCTCAGGTTTTATATAGACTTTATGATGATTTTGATGAAGAAATGCTTCAAAAAAACAATGATGGATCCTATATAGTTCAAGTTGAGTTGCCAGAAGATGAATGGGTTTATGGGTATTTATTGTCATTTGGCAGTTTTGTAGAGGTTTTGGAGCCGCAACATATTAGAGACATTATTGCAGACAGGGCAAAAAAGCTGTTACAGTATTACAAAAATTAATCAAGTCTTTTCTCAAATATGACATACTGTTGTCATTTAAACACTATAAAATGATAAAAAGACAAGCTATTTTTGATTTAAAAAAATATTAGGGGGTGTTATGCCAATTAAAAATGTACTTAATGTAACTAAAGTTGGATTTGCTGGAAACACAGGAGATAATCGTACGCCAGAGGATTTTGCTTTTCCTGCTTGTATGACTTCGCTTATGGAGTCTTTGGGAGAGAACTATCCTATAAAAAATTTCAATGAACATAATATTAGCTATTTTATGCGTACAGGTAATATAGAGTTTATTGCTGCATCTGGAATTGCATTTGGGTTCCTTTGGCATGAAGAATATTGTTTGAGCTGTCTGGATTTAATGCAAGTCAATGAGCATAACACTACTATAAAAAATGCTTTTGACTGGGCGGGATATGAATATGAAATAATCGAAAAAGCCCAAGATGAAAACAATCAAGAATATATAAAAAATAAAATTATTAAGTCAATAGATGATGGTATTCCTGTATTGGCTTTTGGTATTATTGGACCGCCTGAATGTTTGATTATTAGCGGTTATGACGAAAACGGCGATGTATTAATAGGATGGAGCCATTTTCAAGATTTTGAACCATGT
>DATCJR010000082.1 GCA_036562685.1 Clostridia bacterium
ATAAAATCCACATGACGGATTTTGCACAATAAAAAACAAAAACCAAGTAATGTCCCTTGCGTAACTATTGATGAACTTATAATAAACCAAGATTTTTCTAATAATTGATTAAGAAAATTAGGATTATTAATAAAGTTAGAAATATTAAATAATATAACAATAAATTCAAAAACAAAGGTTGCGCCGAATAAAGCTAGAATTGCTCCCAAAAATCCAAGCCCGCTGTCAACAGGATTTAGCTTTTGCCTTAAATTTTTTGTTATAGAGTTTTTCACTAAAATACACTCCTTGTCTTTTTTTAAACAGCTGTAAGTATTTCACTTATTTTGTCCTGCAAAGCAACACACAGCTTTACATCCTTTCCTACTGTTATATCACAGTTTTTTAAGGCTTTTGCTGTAATTGTGTATGCTAATTCCGGAGTATTGTTCTCTTGTGACAAATGCGCCAAAATAACCTGTCTGCCTCCTTGCGTGATAAGCTCTTGCAAAGTTTGGGCACATAACTCATTGGACAAATGCCCTTTATCCGATAATATTCTTTTCTTTAAGACTGCTGAATATCTTTGATTAGACATCAGCTTTTGCACATCATGATTGGATTCTATCATCAAGATATTGCTATCGCTTGCACATCTCTTGACTTCCTCAGTAATTTTACCCACATCGGTCATTACTGTAATTTTCTTGCCTGCACTATACAGACTGTATCCATAGCAATGCACATCATGGCTTAACTCAAAAGGCGAAACAGTTACTTCGTTGATAAAAAAATCATTGCCGTTAAGTTCCACGATATTTTTTCCGCTGCCTATAGCTGAAGATAAATGTCTGTAATTTTGAAAATATGTATAGACAGTCAAATTATATTTGTTAACCAGTGTTCTTATTCCCGCTATATGATCAGAATGACAGTGTGTAATCAGCACTGCATCAAGATCTTGCGGCTTTTGCCCTATGCTTTTTAGTTTGCTTTCGATTGAACGACAGCTTATTCCTGCGTCAAGCAAAATTTTGGTTTTATCTGTTGCAATAAAAGTAGCGTTTCCTTTACTTCCACTTGCCAATACGCATATATTAAAAGACATTATTGTAGTTTTCCTTAGACATTATTATACTAACAAAACCGTCTTAAAGCAATTCATTTGAGCAGTCAAAAAATGTATGCTATAATTGTTCTCATGAAACAAATCGATGCAAATACCATATTAAATGCTGTAAAAGATATGATTACAGACAGTGTTCTTCATGTAGAAGACGAAGTTTGCCAAAGACTAACACAAATGTATGAGGATAACGAGCCTGCAAAGTGGGCATTAGACCAAATAATTAAAAACAACAATTACGCCAAAGAACACAAAATCCCGCCCTGCCAAGATACAGGTCTTGCGGTTTTTTTCTTAGAAATCGGGCAAGATGTTCATATAACAGGCGGATATATTGAAGATATATTAAATGAGGCTGTTAGGCAAAGCTATACACAAAATTATTTCAGAAAATCTACTCTTGATCCCCTTACGCGAATCAATTATAACGATAACACCCCAGCCATTATCAATACACGCATAGTAAAAGGCGATAATCTAACAATACATTTTCTAGCAAAAGGCGCCGGCAGCGAAAATATGAGCGCATTATATATGCTGACTCCGTCCAAAGGCTACAACGGAATTATTGACAGCGTAGTTGATTGCGTCAATAAAGCAGGAGCTAATCCTTGTCCGCCTATTATAATAGGTGTAGGCGTTGGCGGAGATATGGAAAAAGCATGCCAAATGGCAAAGCATGCGCTTCTTCGCCCTACTGGTACTCCTTCTTCTGATATGGAAGTAGCCAAGCTTGAGCAGGATATTTTAACAGCAGTCAATAAGCTTAATATAGGTATTCAAGGGTTTGGTGGCAAAAACACTGCTATCAGCGTTTCGGTAGAAAAATATGCCACACATATAGGCATGCTGCCTGTTGCAGTCAATATTCAATGCCATAGTGTTAGACACGGTAGAGTAATATTATAATGGAGATATAATGGTAACAAAGCATATAAACTTACCCATAAATGAAAATGAGCTTATTGATTTAAATGCAGGCGAATTAGTTATTTTGAGCGGAATTATATACACCGCAAGAGATGCCGCGCACAAACGCATAACACAAGCTATACTAAATAATCAGGAACCGCCTTTTGAAATAAAAAATTCAGCAATATATTATACAGGTCCTACTCCCGCCCCGCCTGGTGAAATAATAGGTTCATGCGGACCGACTTCATCTTCTAGAATGGATGACTATACCCCGCTACTGTTAGATAACGGACTGAAAATCATGATAGGCAAGGGTAAACGTTCAAATGCCGTGGTTGACAGTATGAAAAAGAACAAAGCCGTTTATTTGTGTGCAGTAGGCGGTGCTGCTGCTATTATAAAGCAATACATAATTTCATCTGCACTTATAGCCTATGAAGACTTAGGAACAGAAGCAGTAAGAAAACTTGAAGTAAAGGATTTGCCGCTCATTGTTTGCATAGATTCAAAAGGCAATTCACTGTTTGACTGCTAAATTTTTTACACTTTTTTTTGATGTTTAATTTTCACATTTATCGTTTATCACAAATCCATATCACTCTATCATATAATATAATATCAAAAAGGAGGACTTTTCTATGCGTTGTGAACCCGACTATCCTCAAAGACATCATATGCCAGAGCCGCCTGCACATGAGCCGCCTAGCAAGATTCAAAACACCTTATGCTGGTGCGCCGACAAAATTTTAACCTTATTATTGGTATTCTTTTTTGCCGGACTTGGTCTTATTTTAGGCGCTGTATTTGCAGAAGAGATATTGACAGCACTTACGGCATTGATAGTCGCTGTGGTATTGTTATTCATTCTTATTGTAATTGTATTAATCATTAAGCAGTGCAAATGCTGCAAAAAGAACACTTGCAAAGATTAATGGCCAATAACCTTTCGATGTGCTTTTTAGGCACATCGACTACATAAAATTAATTATTTTAATTTTTCAAACAATATTAAAAACTTTTTAGAGATTTACATTTTCCTTTTTTATAATTCATCATAGAAAATCTATCATTTAATGATAAATAAATAAATTTGATAATTTATATGTCTTTAGATTTTTCTTATCTAAAGGCTTTTTAATTAAATCTGAAAGCAAATAAAAAAACAGGCGACCTAAACAAATCGCCTGTTAAAATCACATTTAATCTTTAATTATTCGATAATTTCAGCAACAGCACCAGAACCTACTGTCTTTCCGCCTTCACGAATAGCAAATCTCAAACCTTTTTCAGCAGCTATAGGAGCGATCAACTCAACTTCCATAGTTACGTTATCGCCAGGCATAACCATTTCTACGCCTTCAGGCAATTTGATTGTACCAGTAACGTCTGTTGTACGGAAATAGAACTGAGGACGATATCCATTGAAGAAAGGAGTATGACGTCCACCTTCGTTTTGCTTCAAAACGTAAACTTGAGCTTTGAACTTGGTATGAGGCTTAATTGAACCGGGTTTGCACAATACCTGTCCGCGTTCAATATCCTTACGTTCAACACCTCTTAACAAGAGACCTACGTTATCGCCAGATTGAGCAACGTCAAGCTCTTTTCTGAACATTTCTACACCAGTGATAACGGTTTCTTTTGATTCATGGATACCAACGATTTCTACCTTATCGCCGATCTTTACAGTACCTCTTTCTACTCTACCTGTAGCAACTGTACCACGACCAGTAATTGTGAATACGTCTTCGACAGGCATCAAGAAAGGCTTATCAACGTCTCTTTGAGGTTCAGGAATATAGCTGTCGACAGCTGCCATAAGTTCAAATATGCACTTGCAATCATCACCATCAACATTGCCGTTGGAAGCAGCTTCCAAAGCTTTCAAAGCTGAACCCTTAACAATAGGAGTATCATCTCCAGGGAAGTTGTATTCATTGAGAAGTTCTCTAACTTCCATTTCAACTAGATCAAGAAGTTCAGGATCGTCTACTTGGTCAACCTTATTCAAGAATACTACGATATAAGGAACGCCAACCTGACGTGCTAGCAATATGTGTTCACGTGTTTGAGGCATAGGACCATCAGCAGCAGAAACTACCAATATAGCGCCGTCCATCTGAGCAGCACCAGTGATCATGTTCTTAACATAGTCTGCGTGTCCCGGGCAGTCAACGTGTGCATAGTGACGATTTTCTGTTTCGTATTCTACGTGAGAGGTGTTTATGGTTATTCCTCTTGCTTTTTCTTCAGGGGCCTTGTCAATTTCATCATATCTCATTTTCTTTGACAAACCCTTAGCAGCCAAAGTCATTGTGATAGCTGCTGTAAGCGTAGTCTTACCGTGGTCAACGTGTCCAATTGTACCAACGTTGATATGCGGTTTATTTCTTGTAAACTTCGCCTTAGCCATTTTAAAATTTCCTCCAATCCTTACTTATTTCAATAATATATATTTTATATATCGCCGCCAAACGCCTGATATTGGGGGATATCACTCTATTTAGCGTTTTAGACGACTTTAATTATATAACATTTTGGTAAAAAATGCTATTCTTTTTTAGCTCTTTCACCTATAACTTTTTCTGCCAAATTACGAGGCAATTCGCTATAGTGTGAGAACTGCATTGTGAAGTTTCCTCTTCCTTGTGTTAGCGATCTTAAGTCGGTTGAATAACCAAACATTTCGGACAACGGAACTTCTGCTCTGATGTTTTGGATACCGTTGACTAGTTCAATACCTGATACAGAACCACGTCTGCTTGAAAGGTTACCCATTACATCGCCTAGATATTGATCAGGAACAGTAACGTCAACCTTCATAATAGGTTCCATCAATACAGGATCTGCCTTAGCCATAGCTTCTTTGAATGCCATTGAACCTGCAATCTTAAATGCCATTTCGGATGAGTCGACTTCATGGTAGCTTCCGTCTACTACTGTTACCTTAAAGTCCACGCATTCATAACCAGCCAATATACCGCTTTGCTTTGCTTCTTTGATACCATTATCAATAGCCGGTATGTATTCTTTAGGAATACATCCACCTACTGTCTTATCTTCGAACACATAGCCTGAACCGGGTTCCAAAGGTTCCATTTCAATAATACAATGTCCGTATTGACCTTTACCACCGCTCTGACGGATATATTTGCCTTCTGCGCGAACTTTTCTTCTAATAGCTTCTCTGTATGCTACTTGAGGCTTACCTACATTGGCTTCTACTTTAAACTCACGCATCATACGGTCAACAATAATTTCAAGATGCAATTCTCCCATACCTGCGATAATTGTTTGACCTGTTTCTTGATCTGTATAAGTTTTGAATGTAGGGTCTTCTTCAGCAAGCTTAACAAGAGCCATAGTCATCTTTTCTTGACCAGCTTTGGTCTTAGGTTCAATAGCAACCTTAATAACAGGTTCAGGGAATTCCATGCTTTCCAAAATTATAGGAGCACTGGGATCACAAAGAGTATCACCTGTGGTTGTATCTTTCAAACCAACGATAGCACAAATATCACCAGCATAAACTTCTTCAATTTCGCTTCTGTGGTTAGCGTGCATCATAATCAAACGACCAACTCTTTCCTTTTTATTCTTGGTAGAGTTAAGTACATAAGAACCTGCTGTAAGCTTTCCGCTGTAAACTCTGAAGAATGCAAGCTTTCCAACGAAGGGGTCTGACATGATCTTAAATGCAAGACCAGCAAACTTCTCATCATCAGATGTTTTTCTTTCTACAACTTCATCGCTTCCCGGCACTTTACCTGTAATATTAGGTACATCCAAAGGTCCGGGCAAATAATCTATAATAGCATCCAACAGCTTTTGAACACCCTTGTTTTTATAGCTTGATCCGCATATAACAGGGTTAATCTTCAATGATAGAGTTCCTTTTCTCAAAGCACTCTTAATTTCATCGAGCGTAATTTCTTGACCATCCAAGTATTTCATCATCAAGTCATCATCAAATTCACAAGCTGTTTCAACTAATTCTGAATGATATTTATCTGCCAATTCTTTCATATCGGCAGGAATATCAACTTCTTCAATTTGTTGACCTAAATCATCTTTATAAATAACAGCTTTCATAGTAATAAGGTCAATTATTCCTTTGAAGCTTTCTTCCTTTCCGATAGGAAGCTGTATAGGTACAGGACGAGCATGAAGTCTTGACTTCATCATTTCTACAACATTGAAGAAGTTAGCTCCGTTGATGTCCATTTTGTTAACGTAGGCAATGCGCGGAACATGATATTTTTCAGCTTGTCTCCAAACTGTTTCTGATTGAGGTTCTACTCCGCCTTTTGCGCAAAATACAGCAACAGCACCATCCAATACCTTAAGGCTGCGTTCAACTTCTACTGTAAAGTCAACGTGTCCCGGGGTGTCAATAAGGTTTAATCTGTAACCTTTCCACTGAGTGGTAGTAGCAGCACTGGTAATGGTTATACCACGTTCCTGCTCCTGCTCCATCCAGTCCATGGTTGCTGCACCTTCGTGTACTTCACCTATTTTATGAACTTTTCCGGTATAAAACAATATACGCTCTGAAGTGGTAGTTTTACCAGCATCGATGTGCGCCATTATACCAAAGTTTCTTGATTTCTCTAAACTGAATTGTCTTGGCATTGTCTTCTCCATTAACTGTTCTGTGATTAGACAGTACTTTAGTTTTTCAATAAGGCATAGTTTTTTTTGCTTGCCTCAATATATCACAAAAGACGGCTTTTGCCGCTTTTTGTATCTTAATATTTTCTTATTATTTGAGAGAAAGAAAAAAATATTTCGTTTTAAAAGAATTAATAACGATAATGTGCAAAAGCCTTGTTAGCTTCAGCCATTTTATGAACATCTTCTTTCTTCTTTACAGCTCCGCCTGCATTATTATATGCATCAATAAGCTCGCCAGCTAGTTTTTCTTTCATAGTCTTTTCTGATCTTTTTCTAGCATAAGCTACAAGCCAACGCAATCCAAGCGTTTGTCTTCTTTCAGGTCTTATTTCTACAGGAACTTGGTAAGTTGCACCACCTACACGTCTTGCTTTAACTTCCAATACAGGCATAACATTGTTGAGCGCCTGATTAAATATAGCAAGAGGCTCTAGTCCTAATTTTGCCTGAGCTGCTTCAAACGCTTCATATACTATTTTTTGAGCTTTTCCTTTTTTTCCGTCATACATTACCTGATTTATTAATTTGGCAACTGTTTCTGACATATATACAGGATCGGGTAAAACTGTCCTTTTAGGAACCCCGCTTCTTCTGGGCATAAAATACTAAACCTCCAAATTGTAAATGTCTTTCATCCGATATTACTTGGGACGCTTTGCGCCGTATTTTGATCTTCCTTGTTTACGATTTGCAACGCCCATTGTATCAAGTGCACCACGAATAATATGATATCTTACACCAGGAAGGTCTTTTACTCTTCCGCCACGAACCAATACCACACTGTGCTCTTGTAAATTGTGACCGATACCAGGAATATAAACGGTACCTTCCATCTTATTAACAAGGCGTACTCTTGCAATCTTTCTCAGCGCTGAGTTAGGCTTTTTAGGCGTGGTAGTAGTAACGGAAAGACAAACACCTCTCTTTTGAGGGTTACCCTGCAAAATAGGAGATTCGGTCTTTTTTACGCGTTGCTTTCTGCCATGCTTAATAAGCTGATTAATAGTAGGCATATTTCCTCCATAAAAAATGTTTGGGAATCTTCATTCCCTGATGATTTCGGATGAATTTCTTTTACAACCCATTAAAGAAATTCAAGTTTTTTCTATACCGACAACTGCACTTGCAACTTCTATTCCTGCAATCTGTCCAAGCTCACGTTTTGACGGAAACATAAAAACTTCCGTATCGTGTGCGCTGCATAATTCAGTAATTTTGCTGCAAAGGCTTTCGTCTGCATCAGATGCCAAAATTACACACCGCAAAGCATCCTTTGCACACGCCTTCAACACCTGTCTTGTTCCGACAAGAATTGAAGAATTGTTGATAAGTTTTATTACTTCTGCGTTACTCAATGTTGTTTTTTTATACATAAACTATTTTTCGTCTTTTAATGACTAATAGTTTACCACGCAAAAAAATGCGTGTCAATTTTCACGCCCACATATTATATTATTAAATGTCAATCGAGTCAAGTATTTTTATATGCAGTTTACAAAACGATTGATACTAGGTATTATTTACCAATATCAACTATTTGATTTTAAATTTGATATATTTAAATTTTTTAGATTATAATTAGCATATAGTATTATAACACTTATACATAAAATGATTAATGGAATTAATGTTAAAATTGGGATCAAAACGCTAAGGTTAAATGTATTTAATATAACCTTTTGCAACGCAGCATCTAAAATTGCTTTTACTAACCAAAACATACCTAAACCAATAATTAACGTCGACAATATTAAAGCTAGCATTTCTAAAATTATAATTGATGTTATTCTTTTTTTTGAAAATCCAAGAGTTTTTAAAATAAAATAATCTCTATTATTTATTTTGATTTTATGCCTCGTCAAATCTGTCAACAGCAACATAAAAACTCCTAATAAAATTACAGAAAGAATGATAAAAGGTATTTTTAACATCATATAAACTTCTTTATAATTTGCAAAGGTGCTAAAATATTCACAATATAAATAATATCCGTTTTCATATAATAGCTTAATATCGTCAATATTAAATTGCTCAAAAATTATACCCCCAGGAACGCAATGGCTTTTTGTACTTTTATATAATTGAGGACTTAAAAAAATTATGTATTGATCATCAAAATCATTAGAATCATTTACGCCACAAAAAGATAAAATCATGCCGCAATCTTGTTCTGGATATACTTTGCTTATCGTTACATTTATTAAGTTATTTGAAAAATAATTTTTATTAGATTTTATTACTTCATCATAAAGCTTTTTTGATATTTTAGCCTGATTTTGAATTAGTCCTTGATCTTCTAAAAAAAACACATTTCCAATAAACGATTGAATATTTTTTGAACTAGAATAATCAAAAAATGCAACTTTCAATTCTGCGTCCAAAGAATCTAAAAATGTTTCATAATCACTTTGATTTATATAAATTGATGAATAATAAAAATCAAAATCTTGGATATAATCTTTTTGATTTAAATAGTCAGTTTTTAATATTTGCTTAATTGAAAAAGTCTCATCAAAAATATCTATTTCTTTACCAATTAGTTGCATTGAATCAGTAACATTTAAAAAGCCAAAATATACCATACTGTCCGCAATATAATCCGTTATAATAATTTCTCTATCTAAAAGATTACTGTTGTCTATAATTATGGCATTTTTTATGGTGTCTGTAAAAATACTTTCATCTTGATCTTTTTCACCTATTGAATAATCTAGCATGATAAATTTTTTTGCTTTGGAACGAATCGATTTTGAAAGGCTATAATATATGTTTTTATCAACATAGCCGCCATAGTCATTGGTTATGGGAAGGCTTTTATAATGAGCTTGAACTAAAAATTTTGAATAACTATTAATTGGTAAAGTAAATAAAAAGCTTAATATAGTAATATAAGCAGCTAATGAGAGAACCATCAAGCTCATTTGTCTGATATTTTTAAACCAAGGTAAGCTCAAATGCTTTTTTAAAATAAAACCAAGATTACCTTTTGGAGTTTTTAAAAAAACTGTTTTGCTAATATTATTTTTTTGATTATAATCATTATTTATTTGATTGACAACTTTTCCATCTTTTAGTTCGATTATCGCGTCGGCATAAGCAGCAGCAAACTTTGTGTTATGAGTAACTAATATTACCAATTTATCTTTTGAAATTTCTTTCAGCATATCCATAACTTTTTGCCCATTATTATCATCTAAATTACCAGTTACTTCATCAGCCAAAATGATATGAACATTTTTTATAATGGCTCGCGCCAAACTTACACGCTGCTTCTCGCCTCCGCTCAAAGTATTAACCAAATTGTCGCCAATATCTTTTAAATTGAGTTTCTGCAATTGCTCATCAATTTTAAAATAATCTTTTTTATCCAAACATAATTTCAAGTTATCTTTAACACTCAAATTATCAATTAAATTACCCTCTTGAAAAACTATTCCAAAATATTGCCTGCGCAATTCATCTCTTTGATTTTCACTTAAATTAGCATAATCTTGACCGTTAATTAAAATTTCCCCCTCGTTTGGCTTAATAAGCCCTGATAAGATGTTAAGCAAAGTGCTTTTACCGCTCCCGCTTTTCCCAACAATAGCATATAAGCCATTATCTCTAAAACATAAATTAATGCCATCTAAGACTTTTTTTGAGCTATAGATTTTAGTTACATTAATTAGTTCTAACATTGTGCCTACCTTACTTTTTCTTAATTTGGTTCCTCACAACTTTGACTGCACTATATCTATTTAATGACAAAACAGGAATAATTCCTGAAATTAAAATTGTACATAGCATCACAAAAACAATTAGTAAATAATTAATTATACTGTAATTATAAATGCAAAAAGAAACTTCAAATATTTTGATAGTTTTTAACGCGATCATCAACGGTGTTATAACAATTGAAAATAATAAAAATATAAAGATCGAAAAGAATAAATTATCATTTAAAAATAAAGAAATGATACTTCTTTTGGTAATACCTATACATCTCCACACACCAATTGTATGCAAATATTCCTCCACTTTCATATTAGAATAATTTAGATTTAAAATAAAGGCAATTATTAACAAACAGATTGCTAATATCAAAGAAATTTGTTTTAACTGATGAAATATTTTTAAGTAATTTTCATATAACCAAATCCAAGTTTTCATATTACTTAAATTAAACTTTTTTGAACTAATATGCATAAGATTTGTTATGTTATCAGAAAAATCCAAGATAGGATTATCCGATATTAATGCAGCACTTAAACCATCATTAATTTGAGAATCATCATAAATCCCGACAATTTCAAGTTCTATACCATTGTTTAATTTAATTATTTTTTTTATATGATGAAAATATAATTTGGGATTATCTTTTATATCATTATATTTGCAGCTAGCCAAATAAGCCGCATACGATATGCTTGCATAAACTTGATTAGATTTGCTTATTACTTCACCGCATATAGGTTCTTTATTATCATCTTGTTTTAGCCTTAAGATACGAGAATTTATATACGAATTGTTTTCGTTAATTGTTATATAGGTTGAAGTTGTTCCCTCGTTCATCTTTAAATAAGTTTTTTCATTGGTAAAAGCAACTGAATAATAATTAAATCTTACCTCCCTAAATATTTCATTTTTATTGTCCAGTTGATACTCTTTATAAAAATAGTCTTTATAATTTGTCTGAAAAATTCCTGATATTTCAAATTTATATCCTAATATGTCTATTTTTTCTGTTATTAATGAAAGCATATCAATGTCTTTATCAACGCTAATAGATTCAGCAAGATAATCAGATATTAAAACTTCATAATCGTCATTAGGGTATGCTCCTTTAACCAGCTTAAACAAGTTGTAGTTATCATCATTTAAAAAAGCAATTTTGCTTATACTGGTATCGAAAAAAGAGCTTTCAAAATCCAAATCATAACAATTAAGCGCCTTGATAGTATCATCTTTTAGATTAGTCTCAATAAATTTTTGATCATTTTGGCTTATAGTTTGTCTTATAATGTTTATATCATCAGATATAAACATAGAAATCGATACACCAAACAAGGCTATTGAAAATAACATAATAAATGATAGTCTAAAAAATCTGCTTTTATTTTTCTTCAAATCGTTGATAATAAAGCTTATTTTTTCCTTAAAAGAAAAGCTGTTTTTATTAGATGTTTTTTTATATACTTTTGAATGCTGTATAGGTATATTAATAATCGTATCACTTATAACAGAACCTTTTTCAAGAACAATAATCCTATCAGCATAATTTTTAATAATTTGAGCATTATGACAAGCTATAATGACTAGTTTATGTTTAGATATGTCTTTAAACAAATCCATAACAATCTTTATGTTTTCTTCATCAATGTTGGCTGTGGGTTCGTCTGCGACAATAATAGGCACATCTCTAATTAATGCTCTAGCTAATGTTAACCTTTGTCTTTCACCACCGCTAAGAGTATTAACTTTTTGATTTTTTAAATTAATTAACTTTAATTTAGATAAAATCTCATCTATTTTGCCTTTTTCTGATTGGTTTAAGCAAAGAATCAAATTTTCTTCAACCGATAAGTTCTCAATTAGATTAAATTCTTGAAAAACGAACCCAAAAATATTTCCTCTTTCTTTATCTTTTTTATTAGGCGATAATTGAGATAAGTTATGGCCATTAAATATTATTTCACCATCTGAGTCTTCCAATAAAGAAATTATGTTAAGTAAAGTGCTTTTTCCAACTCCACTTTCACCTGCAATAAAACAAAGTCCATTATCACCAAAAGATAATGAAATCTTATTCAATACAGTTTTGTTATTATAACATTTAACTATATTCTTTATTTCTAACATAATTCTTAAAATTTTTTGGCGGGCAAATATTTTTAATACATTTCTACATAACCTATTGCAGGCATGAAAACTACAGGAACCGATATCGAACCATAAACATTAATGTTTGACAAAACTGCTCTATCATAAAAGAAGCATACATTAAATTTTATAAACAAAGTATATTTATGATATTCAGTATTGTCAAGTTTATAAACTGCAATATAACGTAATGCGCTTGTATAATTTAAATAGTCTCTTTTACTTCTTTCAGGCTTATAATAACTATATGTAACTTTAAATTCTCTAACCACATTATCTTTATCCATAATTCTTTGTGGCTTAAAAGATAATTCAAATCTTGATTCTGTCTTACCTATATTAAAGCTTCCACTAATGGCACCATTAACACTTTTTTGATTCTGAGAACCAAATTGTCCACCTAAAGTAAGACCAGCGCCACCAGAAACTGTAACTTGCATAAAAGATGGTTGATTTAAAGGAGCACAACTATCAACTTTTGCAGCATCCATAGATGTTGAAACTGTTAGATAGTTTGAACGACATTTAGGATTATTTAAAGAGCATAATTGTTTGGATTCATATAAAAATCCAATAAAACTGCAACGTAAGGAACTCCGTCGATCGATTTTGCTTTTAAAATTGTCCTTCTATATTCAAGAAAAGGCTTTGCATTTTTAGTAACCTCTGAATATTTAGATGTGCTAACATTAGATGGTATAAATGTTTTATAATTAACATCTCTTGCCACTAAAGACCATCCTTCTTGAATATAGCTCCATTCAGATACATTATCTGAAGAAGCTTTAACAATAGCTCTTGATCCGAATACATGTGAAATAATGATTAATAGCATAAAAAATACGGCTATTTTTTTAATCTTTTTCATGCTTTCTCCCCTATATTTGCACGAATTTTTCCTTATTTAAAAGAATAATTTTATACCTATTATTAATATCAAGCTTTTTTATTATTGTACAATATTTACGATAGATGACAAATCTTATGTTGATTCTATAAAAAATTTATATACTATAAGTTTTGAATATAAGGATTTAACACATATTAAATAGAAAATTTAAAGAATAGGGCATATAAAAAAAGCTGTTACATATAAGTAACAGCTTTTAGATTTTTTACACATTGATAAAGGAATAAGACTTTCAAGCAAGGCCTGAAACATTCGGTAAATAAAGTGTCAAACCGTTTACATTTTCAGGTCTTGTTATCTAAGACTTGCTTAGATAATCGACTTAGATCAGGTCATTAACCTGTTCCTTAAAGGAGGTGATCCAGCCGCACCTTCCGATACGGCTACCTTGTTA
>DATCJR010000083.1 GCA_036562685.1 Clostridia bacterium
TTATGGAGAAACTAATGTAGTCGATGTATATATAAGATATCTTAGAAGTAAGATTGACTATAAGTTCGGTACTCAATATATTCAAACCTTACGAGGCACAGGTTATATACTAAAAGACGAATAATTTTTTTAGGAACCTAAATTGGACGCTGACATTGAAATAAAAAATAAAAAATCTTTTTGGAAACGGTTTTTATCTACTTTATTAACCGCTTTGCTGTTTGTTCCCAAGCAAATTGCAAAAATTTTCAAAAAATTTTCCGCTTGGTTTAATTATAATGTAACGGCAAAAATGACGATGATTAATGCCGTTATTTTTACCTTTTTTGGTACCGTTCTGTCTATATTGATAATCTTTATTACAGAACAGTCCGTACTTACTCCGCACATTTCGGAATTAAAGCATTATTACAGCTATATCGCCAGTGATTTATATAAAGAATACGATCAAGAAGTTTTGGTGAGCAAAGCTCCTGAATTAAAAGCCGCTAATATTGAGGCTGCAGTTCTTAGTCATGATAATGAGCTACTGTGGACCAATTTATCTCAAACAAGCAAAAGCTATGCTTTATTGTTAAACACGCCTCTTAATAAAAAAGTCGTTACTGAGACCAAAATCATGTATTATGCTGGAGAGGTGCAGAATAACAGCGGCAACACCTACAAAATTTATTTGGGCAGACACATTGATTCTGATTATTATCTTTTGTTAAGGCTAAAAACTGCTGTTTATACTATTATTCCTCTTTGTTTGGTGGTACAGCTTATTGTAGGCATTTTGTCTGGCGGGGTATTGCTGTCGCCTATAAGAAAAATAATCAGTCAAACCAGAAAAATAACAAGGGATAATCTTTCTACTGCTAGGCTTGACGAAGGCAAAGCGACAGGCGAGTTAAAAGAACTTATTCAAGTATTAAATCAAATGCTGGACAACCTTCAAGAATCGTTTGAAGCTCAAGAACGTTTTGTATCCGATGCTTCGCACGAATTAAAAACGCCTATCGCGGTCTTGCAAGGTTACAGCGATATGCTCAAACGCTGGGGTAAAAAAGACGAAGCTGTTTTGGATGAAGCCGTGGATGCAATATTCAAAGAAACTCAACATATGAAAAACCTTGTTGAAATGCTTTTGTTTTTGGCAAGAACTAACAACAAGACCGCCAATTTAAAAATTGAAAACTTTTTCTTAAATGATCTGCTTGAAGAAATTATGAAAGATGCCCAGCGGACGTGCAATAACAGAATATTATCCACAGGCAAAATGATGGCATTTACTATTGATGCGGATAGAGAACTAATAAAGCAGCTTATAAGAATATTGATAGACAATGCCATAAAATATACCGCGGATAACGGAGAAATAAAGCTTAGCTGTTACACAGACGGTGAATTTGCTTATGTGGTTGTTCAAGATAACGGCATAGGAATTTCAAAGCAAGACCTTCCTCATATATTTGAAAGGTTTTATCGTGCCGACAAAGCCCGCTCGCGGGGAACAGGCTCTGGATTAGGTCTGTCTATCGCTAAAAAAATCGCTGATGTGCATAACGCAGAAATCTTGATAAGCAGTGAACCAGGAGTTGGTACGGTAGTTAATCTAAAATTAAATCTTAACAATGATCAAAATTCTGTTTCACAGCAACTAATAAAATAGGCTAATATTTTATTTGTTTTTTTGCATATAAATGTTATACTTGTATTTGGGAGATCAATATGAATTACTGCATAAATTGTGGGAGAAGCGGTGAAGGCAAGTATTGTTCCTATTGTGGAATTGATCTTTATACCGTACCCGAAAAATTTAAAGAAAATAAAGTTGAATTTAAAAAAGCCAATATCTGGCTTAGTATATTATGCGTGTTATGTTTCTTGATCGGGATCTTTATATATTTCAACTTTAGAAAACAGCCTGAAAGCATAATATATCTCAAGATGACACAATTATCTGCTTTGATTGCTTGTGTTGTTGTGTCTATTTGGTTTTTATTTATATTAATTATATAGGAGAGAGAAAATGAAGTGTCCTGTTTGTCTTACACAAATACCTGATGACAGTGTATTTTGCACAAATTGCGGAACAAGAATCCCTGTTGAATCAAATCCGCAACCTGCGCAAACACCTCAATTTACTTATAGTTCCCCTCAACAGCCTCAGCCTCAGCAATATTATCAATCCAGAGTAGATGATGCCGGATGTCTTGCAATATTAATCAGTTTCCTGCAACCGTTTATAGGGTTTGCTCTTTATTTGGTCTGGAAAGAATATCGTCCAAATAGCGCAAAAACTTGTTTGATTACTGCTATTGTCGCCTTGGTATTGTCTGTCTTTAGTGGAATAGTACTTGGAATTATAGGAGCAGTTTCTTCAGTTGCTAAACCATCATATATGGATAGTATAGGGCATATAATCAATTTGATTAAGTCTTAGCTTTTTTTATAATGTTAAATTTTACCGCCAAAAATTATTGGCGGTTTTTTTATTTATAGTATTTTTATGGTGTATATTTTTGGTCTCAAATAATAATTACTATATATACAAGGAGTGTGAAAATGAAAGCAACAGGTATAGTAAGAAGAATTGATGAATTAGGCAGAGTAGTAATACCCATGGAAATAAGACGCACCATGAAAATACGTGAGGGCGATCCTTTGGAGATATTTACAGATACCGACGGCGAATTGATTTTGAGAAAATATTCTCCTATGGAAAGCGTAGAAGCTTATGCTGTTTTTTTGGCTGATTCGATCTCTGAAACCGTAGAAACTGGTGTAATTATATGCGATAAAGATGTTATCGTCGCAGTAAGCGGATTGTCAAAAAAAGAATACTTGGGACAAAATATTACTGGCGAATTAGAACGCGCCATAGAAAACAGAAAAACTGTACTCAATGTTTCTACAGATAAAATAGTTTCGGTAAAATTTGATGACAGCAATTACCGCTCCCAAATAATATCTCCAATAATCGCAGCAGGAGACGTATATGGTGCAGTTGTATTGTTGTCTAAAGATAAAGTTTTGACTGATATGGAATTAAAAGTTGCGGTGTCCGCATCTAATTATTTGGGTAAACAATTGACATAAAAAAACAACGGCTTGATTTCTTGCTTTCTTTTATAGAAGGCTTGATAAGCCGTTATTTTTTAATTCAATGAATTTATAGTGATATTGCCGTTATGCGTTACAGTTACGTTACAGCCTAAAACTTGCTCAAAGAAATCTACAGGAACAAAAAGCTCATTATTGATAACTTCAGGAGGAATATCTATTGAATAATATTCTGATCCTTTTGAATAATAAAAAAACACCAAATCGTTATTTTCAGCAAAAGAATACCTGATTAAGATTGCATCAGAATCAAAATAGCTTGACTTGTAGATTTTGGTGTATTTGTCTTTGTGATTATATTCCACCTGATAACCCAAAAACATCGAAATTGAGCCTACAGGAAGCATCAATACTTCTTTTTCTTTAAAAAATGTATAATGAGCGTTTGCTTGAAGATTTTGTCCGTTTACATAAAGACTAAAATTCTTGGAAACTGAAGATGTGTTTTCAGTAGAAAATTGCTTTAATGTAGTGTCCAAAATAATCTCCTTGATAATTTATTGTCTAAGTTATTATATCATTTTGAAATAGTTGAGTAAAGCGTATAAAACTACCTGAAACTTTTGTTAATGTTTTGTTTATGTTTTGTTTTACATAACCTCAAATAAAATGCTATCATTATTAATAAGTTATGGATTTTAATGGAAAAATATTAGAAAAAAAATTTGGTCAAAATTTTTTGACAGATGGTAATCTATTGAAGGCTATTGTGGCAGACGCTGGCATTAACAAAACTGATAACATTTTGGAAATCGGCACAGGCGCTGCGACGCTTACCAAGGCTTTGAGTGAAAATGCCAACAAGGTTGTTTCGTACGAAATCGACCAGACTTTAGAGCCTTTGATAAAAAATAATTTACAAAATGCTGACAATGTCGAGATTATCTTTGAAGATTTTTTGAAATCCCAAGAACAAGACATAATTGATATTTTAGGCGCAGATTATAAAGTCATTGCAAATATTCCTTATTATATTACTTCACCAATAATCTTTAAGTTGATTGATTTTGCGCACGCGCCTAATAGCATTACTATAATGGTGCAATACGAAGTCGGTGAAAGAATAACCGCTAAGCCGGGATCAAAAGAATACGGCGCAATTACGGTAGGAATTAATTCGAAATACGATACAAAAATATTAAGACGCGTAAAAAAAGAGATGTTTGTTCCGCCGCCCAAAGTTGATTCATGCATCGTGCATTTTACTCCAAATTCTTATCAGATAAAAGATCAAAAGTTTTTTAGGCGTGTAGTTAAAAGCGCATTTCACATGCGTAGAAAACAGCTTATCAACAATTTATCCACAGACTTTAATCTTAGTAAAGAAGAACTTAAAAGCATACTAAACTCTTTAAATATAAACGTTAACATACGTGGAGAAGATATGAGCATACAGCAGTTTATATCTCTATCACAAACGCTGTATGATTATATAAATAAATTATAAGAGGGAATTTATGCCTATTATTGACATGCCTTTACATGAACTAAAAAAGTATCAAGGTATCAATCCGCGTCCCCATGATTTTGATGAGTTTTGGGACAAAACACTAAAAGAGCTTGATTCTATTGATCCCGATGTCAAAATTATGCCTTGCAGGGATTTTGAAGCAGTAAATGCTGAATGCTATGATTTGTACTTTACAAGCTTGGGCAATGCAAGAATTTATGCAAAATATTTAAGGCCCAAAAAGATTGACAAAAAATGTCCTGTTATCCTTATGTTCCATGGTTATGGCGGACATAGCGGCGACTGGGCGGACAAAACAGTTTACACCAACGCAGGCTTTATTGTGTTGGCTATGGACACGCGCGGACAAGGCGGCAAGTCTGAAGATAACAATGTTGTAAAAGGTACAACACAAAAGGGTTGCATTATAAGAGGTATAGACGACAGCCCTGAAAAATTACTTTACAGATATATATTTTCAGATACTGCGATGCTGGCAAGAATTGCTCAAACGCTAGACGATGTTGACCCCGATAGGATTTATGCAGCGGGAGGATCGCAAGGCGGAGCTTTGACTTTGGCTTGCGCAGCTTTAGCTCCTAATTTAATCAAAAAAATTGCGCCTGTTTATCCATTTTTGTGCGATTATAAAAGAGTATACGAAATGGATTTGATAATCAACGCTTATGAAGAATTAACATTTTATATTCGGAATTTTGCGCCTACTATAGAACTTATTGAACCTATATGGCAAAAACTTGGATATATAGATTTGCAGTATCTTGCGCCCAGAATAAAAGCTGAAGTGCTGTGGTCTATAGGACTTATGGACAATGTTTGTCCGCCGTCTTGTCAATTTGCGGCATACAATAAAATAACTTCAAAAAAAGACCTTGTTATATATCCAAATTTTGGGCATGAATGGCTGCCGCTACAGTCTGATAAGCAATATATGTTCTTCACTAAGGATTATTAATTTTAAAGCGTGTTTTTTATAACACGCTTTTTTTCACATCAAATACAATCTTTTGCATATAAAATACTATGTATTCGTATTATGACCTTCAAGTAGATATTGGTTATTTATCCAACATGGGGGCAGATGTATTATATATAGGTAATACGGTGCTGGGCAGACCTATTCCATGCTTACATATAGGCGATTATACTCCCAATCAAATTCTCATTCAGGGCAGTATTCATGCAAGAGAACATATAACTTCGCAATTAATAATTGAGCAAATTTATTATGCGCTGAGAAGATATGGAACAAATTTTGGGGGCGGAATTTATTTTGTGCCTATGGTAAATATTGACGGTGTAATGCTTGCACAATTTGGGCTCGATGAAGTACCCCAAAACCGTCATCAGTTTCTTCTTGATGTCAATCAGGGAAGTACAGATTTTTCTTTGTGGAAAGCCAATATCAATGCAGTTGACCTAAACACCAACTTTCCAGCACGCTGGGGAACAGGAGTGCAAAATGTGTTTGTACCTTCACCGTCAGATTATGTAGGACCATATCCTGCTTCTGAACCTGAAACTCAAGCGCTTATGAATATAACAGGACGCGTTTATCCACAAATTACAATAAGTTATCATACAAAAGGGCAAGAAATTTATTGGGAATTTTATCAGCAGGAGCCTAACAGAACAAGAGATTATAATATCGGCGTCGGATTGTCTAATCTTACAACTTATACACTTATAGACGGAACATTGGGAAGTGCAGGAGGATACAAAGACTGGTGTATTCAGAACTTTTTTATTCCTGCTTACACCATAGAAACGGTTGACGCATCATATCCTTATCCAATAGACTATATAGCGTTGGAAGAAGATTGGGAACTAAACAAAGAAGTCCCTATGTTTGCGTTAAACCAGGCAAAAGCTGTTTTTGGTTAACTGCTATTTTTATAAAATTTCTTTCAAAAAAAATGCTGTTATTTAACGGCGCGTTTGTGTTATTATATTTTTTATAAAGAAAGTTTTAAAGGTCTTAATACACTCATGACAGATGAAGAATACATGCGGATTGCATTAAAAGAGGCAAAAAAAGCTCAAAAAACCAAGGATGTGCCCGTTGGCGCTGTAATAGTAAAAGACGGTAAAATTATTGCAAAAGGGCATAATGAACGAGAAAAACATAATGATGCCACCGCTCATGCCGAAGTTGTAGCAATACGACGTGCAAACAAAAAATTAAAAACTTGGTATCTTGACGGATGCGTGCTATATGTAACGATGGAACCGTGTGTTATGTGTTCGGGCGCAATAATTAATTCACGTCTTAAAAAGGTGGTTTTTGGAGCAACTGATTACAGATTTGGTTGCTGCGGTACATTATTCAATTTACCTCAAGATACACGCTTTAATCACAGAGCAGAAGTTGTAGGCGGAGTCTTACAGGAAGAATGCGCAAAACTGCTTACGGATTTTTTCAAACGCTTGCGTGAAAAATAACCTTATTGATAATCTAATTCATAATAATGTGTATCGTTTGACAATAATTTGTAAAGGGAATAAAATAAAATTATGTTTTCTGACTTTTGCGGTGTTATTTTAAGGATAGATCATCCTAGTTTTAAACGTAGCCCTTCATACGAGCTTAAGGTTTGGGGCAAATCTATGATAGAATGGGTATCTTCAGTTTTTGTTGAAGAGCCCTTTATTTATGCTGATATTATCCAAAACGAAAAAGAACATGAGCAAATAAATAGTGCATTAAGCTCTTTGGAATTTGACTGTAAATACGTAGTTGTTTTGTATTCTGATACTCCTCTTATCACCCGCAAGACAGTTTTAGAGGCTTTGGAGTTAATAGAAAGCAAATCTCTAAATTGCGTAAAAATGACCAGAGGTTTTGTAATTCGTAAAAACTGCCAATCGCCTTTAGAAGAAATGCAAAAAGCCCAAAGACATTATTTTTCATGCCAAGATGATTTCTTAACTGCGGGCAATTTTAAGACCTTATCTTTGATAAATGAGGTTATGCATCAGCGTATTATAGAACGTCATATGCTTAACGGGGTTTATTTTTTGGACCCTAATACCACATATATTGATGACAGTGTTGAAATAGGAACGGGCGTAACCGTCTATCCAAACAACCATCTCATAGGAAAAACAGTAATCAAAGATAATGTAACTTTGTTTGACGGAAATTACATAGCGGACAGCACCATAGGGCAAAATGTAACGGTAAAATCATCTAATATTAACAATAGTATTATTGGAAATAATACTACTGTAGGTCCGTTTGCTTATCTTCGTCCTGAAAGCGTGATAGGTGAAAATTGTCGCATAGGCGATTTTGTTGAGGTCAAAAAAGCGCGCGTCGGCAACCATACTAAGGTAAGCCATCTTACATATTTGGGCGATTGCGAACTTGGTCAAAACTGCAATGTAGGATGCGGAGTAGTTTTTTGTAATTACGACGGTGTAAAAAAACACTTCTCAAAAGTAGGAAACAATGTCTTTATAGGCAGCAATACTAATATAGTTTCACCTGTAGTAATAGAAGATAATGTTTTAATCGCTGCAGGTTCAACCATAACTGACGACGTAATGCAAGATAGCCTGGCAATTGCACGTGCGCGTCAAGTCAACAAGCCAGGCTACAAGAGAAAAAATTCGGAGGACTAATTTTTCAATGGTTTCGCACAACGACAATGTTAAGCTCTTCGCAGGCAACGCATGTCCTGCACTTGCCCAAAAAATCGCCGCAAAGTTAAATTTACAAATGGGTCAAATTGAGGTCGGAAGATTTTCAGACGGCGAAATTAACATTCACATCATGGAGAGCGTAAGAGGTTGCGATGTTTTTGTAATTCAATCCACATCATCGCCTGTTAACGATAATCTAATGGAGTTGCTTATTATCATAGATGCGTTAAGACGTGCTTCTGCTGGCAGAATAACTGCGGTTATGCCTTATTTCGGCTATGCTCGTCAAGACCGCAAAGCCCGTGCAAGAGATCCAATCACAGCCAAATTAGTTGCAGATCTTATCACCAGTGCAGGTGCAGATAGAGTGCTCACTATGGATTTGCACGCTTCTCAACTTCAAGGCTTCTTTGATATTCCTGTGGACCATCTTTTAGGCACACCTGTTCTTTGCAACGAACTTTTGAAATCAGAAATTTTAAAGAATGATTTTGTAGTTGTATCTCCCGATATGGGCAGCGTTGCAAGAGCAAGAGCAATGGCACAAAAAATGCATGCACCCTTAGCGATAGTGGACAAGCGCAGACCCAAACCCAATGCAGTTGAAATAATGAATATTATCGGCGATGTAAAAGGCAAAGCTTGCCTGCTAGTTGACGATATGATAGATACCGGCGGAACAATTTGCCAGGCTGCACAAGCTCTTATGGATTCAGGCGCTACCGAAGTACATGCTTGCTGCACTCATGCTGTATTGAGCGGACAAGCAGTAGAAAAGTTGGAAAATTCTGTAATAAAAACGATTACAGTTTTAGATACAATAGAACGCAAAAATCTTGAAAATCTGCCTAAATTCAGAATGGTAAGCGTGGCACCCATTTTTGCAGAAGCTATTGAAAGCATATATATGGATTTGCCTTTGAGCAGATTGTATGAATAAGATATGAAGATAGTTGTAGGGCTGGGAAATCCGGATAAAAAATATTTTAGGACATTTCATAATATGGGCTTTATGGTGCTTGAAGCCACAGCACAAAAGCTTGATGTAAAAATCAAAAAGTCCAGATGCAAAAGCCTTATAGCTGAAGCTAACCTAAAAGGCGAAAAATTTGTTCTGGCTACGCCTCAAACATATATGAACTTAAGCGGCGAGGCTGTGATATCGTTGCTTGAAACCTTTGATGCAACACCTGATGATCTATTGGTCGTATATGATGACTGTGATCTACATGCTGGGGCGTTACGCTTAAGGACTTCGGGAAGTGCGGGTACACATAACGGAATGAGAAACATAATCAATTGCCTCAAAACCCAAGACTTCAAAAGGTTAAGGGTAGGAATAGGCAGCGCACCTCCTAACATATCATTAGCTGATTATGTATTATCCGACATACCCTCAGATATGCGTCAAACAATGTTTGACACAATAATGCGTGCGAGCGACGGTATTATAGAGTGGCTAAACGGCACTCCTTTTGACACCGTAATGCAAAAATATAACGGATAAGCTAATCGTAACAAAAATATGCCCTTAAAATATAATTTACCTATACCGTGCGAAGCCCAAAAAATCGCACAACAAGTATCGCGAGGCATTTCTGCCTCGCTATTTGGCGTGTCTTTGGGCGAAAAAGTTTATTTGACTTCATGCTTTGAGAACTTTGTTTTATACGTAACTTCGGATTATTATTCCGCCGCCACCGTATATAACAAAGTTTCCTCATTATGCAATGCTGCGCTTTTGCCTGCTTTGCCAGATGTGCTTACTTATAAGCAAGGCAGTTCGGACGAAATCTTTTTTAACCGCATTGACGCAATTAACAAACTTATCAGCGGCACTTTAGACGTTCTTATAATAAGCATACAGTCTTTGTGCGAACTGTTCCCATTAGCATCAGATATAAAAGAACACACTCTTACCATAAATCAAAATCAGACATTATCTTTAGACCGCGTTTTATCTGTTCTTTTGGGCGGAGGATACAAAAGAACGAGCTTGGCAAGCACGCCCGGCACTTTTTCGCTGCGCGGAGATATTTTGGATATATATCCTATTACAGGGCAGCCTGTAAGAATTGAGTTTTTTGGAGATACTGTTGACAGCATAAAGACATATTCACCCAGCAGTCAGACAAGAAACCAAAATTTGCAGACTGTAACAGTGTATCCGGTTACAGAGTTTTTCTTAGATGAACAAACTTATATAAGACTTATTGACCAGATTCCAAAAAAGCGGACAAAAAATCTTGATCCTGATCCGCAAGCGCGTCAAAACCGAATTATCGAAGAGCTTATGTTCAAGCTAGAATCCAGGTCTTTAGATAATTCTTTTCAATATATTTCATATATGCTTCAAAGATGCCCTCTAAGCGAGCTTTTGCCTGAGGACACTGTAATTATTTATGATGAAACAAAATTAATATTTGATGCTTTTAATAATTTATATAACGAACACTATTCAAGAATAGAAGGGCTTTTATCCCAAGGAGAAGTCTTTTCTGATGCACAAAAACAGTTTATACAAAAAGAAAAAGTTTTTGAGCTGTATAAAGATTTCTATAAGCTTTCATTTCACAAAATAATCTCAGCTAACAAAATCTTTGAACCTGATGAAATATATAATTTTCAAGTAAAGCCTATCACAAGATATGCAGGCAATTTTGAAGAACTTGTTCAAGATCTAAAAATCTGGCAGCAAAACGGCTATCATGTTCTGCTTTGCGCAAAAGACCGCGAACTTGCCAATGTGTTGCAAAGTTCTATCCGCGATAAAGGCTTGTTTTTGTCTATCACTAATAACATTCCTGATGACTTTTTAAAGACCGGCAAATCAGCAATCGCAATCGCCAATGCCGTCATAGGCTGTTCATGGCATCAAGACAAATTTATATTAATCGGCAATGACGATCTGTTTACCAAAAAAAGTACACTTACTCCATCAAGAGCCAAGGATGTGTTCTTTGAGGTAAAAGAAGGCGATTATGTTGTTCACTTTATACATGGTATAGGTATCTGTAAAGGCATATCCAGAATAAGCGGAACTTTGGGCACAAAAGATTATATTGTGCTTGAATATCGCGACGGTGATACCTTATATGTTCCTACCGAACAAACCGACATGCTTTCAAAATACAGCGGTTCAACACCCAAGCTGTCTAAGCTGGGCGGAGTGGAGTTTGCCAAGATCAAGCAAAAAGTAAAAGATGATCTAAGGCAAATGGCGTTTGACTTGCAAACCTTATATGCCGAAAGAAGTCAGCAAAAAGGTTTTGTTTATGAAATCGATGATGAATTGATGAAAGCGTTCGAAGCGGCATTTCCTTATACCGAAACGCCTGACCAAAGACGCGCTACTGATGAGATTTTGAATGATATGAAAAACGGAAAGGTCATGGAAAGGCTTGTGTGCGGAGATGTCGGATATGGCAAGACCGAAGTTGCTTTGCGTGCGGCTTTTGCTACCGCGATATGCGGCCGTCAAGTTGCGTTTTTGGCACCTACTACGATTTTGAGTGAACAGCATTTTAAAAACACACAAGAGCGCATGAAAGAATGGGGTGTCAAGGTAGAGGTAGTAAACCGTTTTAAATCCAAAGAGGAAATCAAAAAAATTCTACAGCAGGTAAAAGACGGAGAAGTTCAAATTCTTTGCGGAACACATAGACTGTTGTCTAAAGATGTAGTTTTCAAAGATCTGGGGCTTTTGGTACTAGACGAAGAACAGCGCTTTGGGGTGGAAGACAAAGAAAAAATAAAGCTTCTTAAAAAAAATGTAAACGTGCTGTCTATGTCTGCAACGCCTATTCCACGCACCCTGCATATGTCGCTAACCGGAATAAGAGATATAAGCTTATTAAGCGTTCCTCCTGCAGAGAGATTGCCTATTCAAACTTATGTAACAGAGTTATCTGACGGACTTATCAAAGATGCGATAATAAGAGAATTATCAAGAGGCGGTCAAGTATTTATAGTTTATAACCGTTCAGAATTTATTGACAGCTTTGCCGCCAAAGTTAAAAACCTTGTGCCTAACGCCAATGTTGAAGTTGTCTTCGGAACAATGCCCGAAGAACAACTTTCGCGTGCAATAAAAAGATTTTATGACGGCGAAACCAATGTCTTAGTTTGCACAACTATTATAGAAAACGGCATAGACCTTGCACTTGCCAATACCTTGATTGTATGCAATGCTGACCGCTTTGGACTAAGTCAGTTATATCAATTAAGAGGAAGAGTAGGCAGAAGCAATAGACTTGGATATGCTTATTTCACTTTTTCGCCAGATAAAGAGTTGTCTTCTCAAGCATACAAAAGACTAGAAGCGTTAATGGAATTTACTGAACTTGGAAGCGGATTCAAAATTGCGTTAAAGGACCTTGAAATAAGAGGCGCAGGTACGGTTTTGGGAAGAAAACAGCACGGTCACATGGAAAAGGTCGGATATGAGCTTTATGCAAAACTTCTCAATCAGGCAAGAGCCGAGCTTAACAATGATCAAACTCAAGAAATCGTTGAATGCCGCGTTGATGCCGATTTTGATGCTTATATTCCTGATGAATTTACAACTGATAGCGAAGTAAGAATGAGACTATATAATAAGATATCAGCTATTCAAAATCCTCAAGACAGAATTGATGTTATAAAAGAAATCAAAGATGTTTTTGGTTCTATTCCTAGAGAAGTTGAAAATCTAGTTAATATAGGACTATATAAAGGACTTGGCGTCGCCGCTAGAGCTAGAGTTATCCGTATGCAAAAGACAAAAGGCGAAATAATTTTTGACGAGATAACGCCTGAACTTATAGATACTGTAAATACTTATAAATCGTTTTGCCTGCTTGATATAGCCAAAAAGCCCATTGTTAAAATCAAAACTGATGTGTATAAAAACATTTATAGGTTTTTGGATACGCTAAAAGACAAATACAAGAAAAAATAATTGCATTAGCGTGTAAAAAAAAGTATAATATAAGATACTGCAAAATGTAACCAAAGGTCGGAGATGATATGATAAAAAAACTGTTGACAATATTATTATGTGGAGTGCTCGGTCTTAGTATATTATCGGGTTGCTCGTTATTTGTCTTAGACGAAGATAAGGATATGGCTGAACCGGTTGCTGTCATAGCATCCAAAACTATCCCTATTCAAGTTCTGCAATCAGACGGATCATATAAAAAAGATACCTTCACTTCAGAAGAAAAAGTTATTAGCAAGCTTGAACTTGCCAATATCTTTAACCAATATGGTGCAACATATATTCAAAATTATGGCTATACTGTAAAGCAGACTTATGATACCTTGCTTGAACAGCTTGTTGATAGAGAACTTTTGCTGATAGAAGCTGAAAAGCTGATAAAGTCTAATGAAATAAGACTAAAACAATCCGAAATAAATGAAATTTGGCAAAATGTTTATGACACTATTGATGATGTCATTTATAGCTACGAAAAAGAAATTGCCAAAGAATATGAAGAACCTATTTATGAACGCGGTAAAGGTGAAGATCTAAAACCCGATTATCCGACTTTGACTTATCCATATGCTCCTAAAGAAGACGAAGATGTGGAATATGAAGTTGATGAAAACGGCATTCTACAAGATGAAGAAAAATGGACACCCGAAGGCAGCAGAGGTCCCATTTTTGATTATTCTATTATCGAATTCGGCACCGACCAAGCAAAGCAAACATATTTCCAATCATCTGAATATCGCGCTGCCGCTTTAAAGACAGAAGCTTTGAGAAGATTTTTTGAAAATATAAGAGAAAACCTAAAAGCTAATGTTTTATCAAAAGCAAATCAAGCAAAATATAAAGC
>DATCJR010000084.1 GCA_036562685.1 Clostridia bacterium
TGAAGTGCCTAAGGTGATTTTTAACCGTCGTGTCGTTCCTATGGAGATGCCGGATAATATTTGGATTACGGATACGACATTTCGTGATGGGCAGCAATCAACCGCGCCTTTTACGGTTGAGCAGATAGTACATATTTTTAAGCTGTTGTCCAAATTAGGCGGGCCAAACGGTATCATAAAGCAAGCTGAATTTTTCTTGTATACCGAAAAAGACCGTCGTGCAGCGCAAGAATGTATGGATTTGGGGCTTGAATTTCCCGAAGTGACAAGCTGGATAAGAGCAAACCCTAAGGATTTTGAATTAGTTAAAAATATGGGGATAAAAGAGACGGGCATTTTGGTCAGCTGTTCGGATTATCATATTTTCAAAAAAATGAATTTGACCAGACGTCAAGCTATGGACAAATATTTGGCTATTGTGTCAGCTGCATTAGAACAAGGGATAGTCCCCAGATGTCATTTTGAAGATATAACGCGTGCCGACTTTTATGGATTTGTAGTGCCTTTTGCAATAGAACTTATGAATTTGTCAAAGCAAAGCGGCATTCCCATAAAGATAAGAGCATGCGATACTTTGGGTTACGGCGTATGTTTTTCAGGCGCAGCATTGCCAAGATCAGTGCCCGGCATAATTTATGGACTTAGACAATATGCAGGCGTTCCAAGCGAACAATTAGAATGGCACGGACACAATGATTTTTATAAGGTGGTAACCAATGCTTCTACAGCGTGGCTTTATGGATGCAGTTCTGTTAACTGTTCTGTTTTAGGTATAGGCGAACGTACAGGCAACTGTCCGTTGGAAGCTATGGCGATAGAATACTGCCAGTTAAGAGGAACTGATGACGGTATGGATTTGTCTGTTATAACTGAACTAGCAGATTATTTTGAAAGAGAAATCGGTTATGCGATACCTCCGCGCACTCCGTATGTAGGACGCAGCTTTAATGCCACAAGAGCAGGTATTCATGCTGACGGACTGCTAAAAGATGAAGAAATTTATAATATCTTTGACACTCAGAAAATTCTCAATAGAAAGCCCATGGTATCTATAAACAATCATTCTGGCTTAGCGGGAATTGCGTATTGGCTTAACGCTTATTATGAATTGGATGAAGAAAACAAAATCGACAAGCAGGATAAATTGGTCATCAAAATGAAAGAACTTATTGATCGTGAATATGAAAACGGCAGAGATACTGTAATGGGCGACGATGAATTAGATAATATGGTTAGAATAATTGACAAAAAATTGCATAAGATTTTGGATGTCAGAGAAAGAAAAATCAAAATAGAATAAAAATCATAAAAGGGTTTGTTGTTTTACAAACCCTTTATTTTTTTATAATTTAATAGACTTTTAAATAGTTGCTAATTTTGATTCAAATTTAGTTTTGATTAATTAATAACTAATTAATTATCATTTAGTTATTCTCCGATAATTTTGATCAATATACGTTTGTTGCGCATACCGTCAAATTCACCGTAAAAAATCTGTTCCCATGTACCAAAATCCAGTTTTCCGTCAGTTACAGCGACTACAACTTCCCTTCCCATAATCTGACGCTTAAGATGAGCATCCGCATTGTCTTCATAGCCGTTATGTTCGTATTGGCTATAAGGCTTTTCGGGAGCTAATTTTTCTAGCCATTTTTCCATATCAGCATGCAATCCGGACTCATCGTCATTAATAAATACGCTGGAAGTTATGTGCATAGAATTGACCAGTACTAAACCTTCTTTTATACCGCTTTGTTGCAATGCTTCTACGACTTTGGGCGTTATATTAATAAAAGCTCGTCTTTTAGGAACATTGATAGTAATAATTTGTCTATAACTTTTCATAAGCATATTATACCAAATATGATAAAAAAAACAAAAGAAAATTTGAAAATTTAAATTAGAACAGTTAAATCTTGAGAAGTTCCTTAATTAAAAATTGTTAAAAACGGTATATTTGTATATAATTCTTTTTAACAAGTAATTTCTTAAAAACTGGATAAAAATTTGGAGGATTTATGAAAAAAAGATTTTATACCGTAATTTGTGCCATTATGCTGGTTCTGTCAATGAGTATGGCGTTTTTTGCTTGTTCAAAACGAAACAAGGGCAATAATGGCGACAATGTTTACAATGGTGAATTTACAATGACCCGTGAGATTGCTGAGAGCATTTTGTCGAATGTTGATTTTGGCAATAAGGTTTATATGACAATAGGCAGTGAAGAGATGGGCTATAATATTGACGGAGACAGTTTTGTTGCCTATAGAAAAGATGAGGAACAAGAGACTTATTACGGTGGTTCCGATGAAGATTTTTATAAGGTCATGATCAAGGAGGGTAAAAAAAGCTATAGTAGATTAGCAAAGTGGGAAGCGCTACTTTCTTTAGAAAAAATAAAGAATAATACTAAAGTCTTATTATCAATTTACAATAACTATTCTTTTGATGCAATGCTTCAACTTGCTAAGGATTACGGCGAAGATTTTGGAAATGTTGAGGTAAGCGGCAGCGGTTATAGAGAAAAGCCCGAAGATATCATACCACAAAGTGGAGATATTATTTATTCATTTAATACTGTTAACACTTTTGCTGTATGTTATCAACTGATATATCATTTTTCTCAAGGCAGACTGGAATATGTTAGTCATACTGTCAGTCAATCGGTTGAGGGTTATATCCCCGACAATATAAGAAATATATATGAGTCAACTGAAACAATTAATTTTTATTATGATCGGACATTGACAATGCCTTCAGATAAAGGAGAAGATATTACGCCCACCAACACTACCTATGTAGCTGTGCATGGATCTTCTTTGCCTCCATTCACAAATCAAGTAAGAGGCTCGAAAATTACATTAAGCACGCCTGAAAATAACGGTGATTTCTTGGGCTGGTATTATGATGAAAATTACATGTTAAAAGTGGAAGGGTCGTATCAGATCGGTTATGATGATGATTATTATATTGTCTATCCGAAGTGGCAGGTGCCTGAAATAAATCTTGTGCTTTTTGGGGGAACTTTATCTGAGAGTGCTCAAAGCATGCTTTCTAAGTGTATGTTTGTAAATGATATAATGGACATTACTCCTTACAAAAAAGGATATGCATTTCAAGGTTGGTATGCTGATCAGGATTTTAAAACTCCAATATGGGTCATTAATAGTCTAATAAATGACGACACTATTGTATATGCAAAATGGGAGCCGCTTATTAGGATAACATTGGTAGCAGACATAACATATAAATTGCCTCCGCTGATAGGAACTGAAGGTAGTGAAATGCAATTAAATGTTATTGTTCCTACAAAACGAGGCGCAATTTTTGCAGGTTGGTATAAAGAAAGCACTTTTAAGACTCCTGTAACAGAAGAAGATTTTCCGTCAACTAATGCTACATATTATGCAAAATTTGACGATGCAATCTGTGTAGATATTAATTTTGACAATGCAACTTTGACTAGTAACCTTGACTATTACATTAATATTCCTCTTATTGAAAGTGAAGATTACGGATTTGAAGAGTTTTATTATCAGATTAGTCAAGATTATTATGGCGGTGCAAACAGTAAAGGAGAAGGTTTTGACGGTTGGTATACTGACAGCGCTCTTACTAAGCCGCTGACATCCTATCCTACTGGTGATATAACTATATATCCAAAAATAGCTCCATTATATTATTATAGAATTAATCCAGGAGAGGGTACATTAGATACAACTTACGGCGATACGAAAATTTGCATAAACTGGCTGAAAGCTCTAGTAATACCTGTTGCAGATGCACTTACAGAGATACAGCAAATTTATATTATACCGCCTCAAGGAAAGATATTTAATGGATGGTACACTGATGCCGCATTGATAATTCCATATCAGCCTACCACATACCCCACTCAAAACACTACTATCTATGCTTCATTTATTGATGTGTAAATTCTAAAGCAGTTTATTAAATTAGATTGAAATATAGATTATATTAGAATTTATAAAAGCTCCCTGTCAAGGCTAACCTTACAGGGAGCTTATTTTAATGCTATTTTCCTTAAAATTTTATACTATAAATATTCATACTATAAAAAAAGGATAGGCTGTTGCCTATCCTTTCTGGCGG
>DATCJR010000085.1 GCA_036562685.1 Clostridia bacterium
ATAAAAATATCAGGATTGACACAAACTTTTCAATCTTATGTCAAATATAAGATTTATAATTATTTATACTATTATCTAGGAGTATAGGATGACAAAAAAACAATCTAGTTCAAACATTGCCAAGCCTTTTTTTGTTCCTGATGAGCAAACACTTGAGCAAGAAGATGTTATGGAAAATAATTTGATAAACCAAAATCAAACTGATAATGGCACTAATTCGCAATCAGAAAATAAAACTCTTGAGATTACGCCATTACATCGTCAGGCTTATCCAAAAGGCGAGGTTGTTTTGAGCATAAAAAATCTCACCAAAAGATACGGCGAACGTGTTTCCGTGGACAATATTTCTTTGGACGTTTATAGCGGCGAGGTTTTTGGCTTTTTGGGACCTAACGGAGCGGGTAAGACTACAACAATAAGAATGATTTCAGGGCTTGCAGACATAACACAAGGCGAAATTTCTATATGCGGACATTCGATTAAAAATGAATTTAAACAAGCCGTTTCTTGTATCGGAGGAATAATAGAAAATCCCGAAATGTACAAGTATATGACGGGCTGGGATAATCTAAAGTATTATGCATCACTATATGACAATATCTCCGAAGATCAAATTATGGATGTCGTAAAGCTTGTTAAAATGGAAAACCGCATTCATGAAAAGGTAAAGAGATATTCTTTGGGCATGCGCCAGCGTATTGGTATAGCTCAGAGCCTGCTTCATAATCCTAGACTTCTTATTTTGGATGAACCTACTAACGGACTTGATCCTGCGGGTATTCATGAAATGAGAGATTTTTTAAAAATGCTGGCACACGATTACGGCATCGCTGTGTTCATCTCCAGTCATATTTTGACTGAAATGCAGCTTATGTGCGACCGTGTCGGCATTGTTTATAAAGGCAAACTTATCGCGATAAAGACAGTAGAAGAATGGACTCGACCTCAAAATAATATCGTCAAAATAAAGCTTACTGTGCCTACTTTGCAAAAAACAAAGGCGATAGAAGTAATCAGCAGTGCCTTTGGATGCGAAATACAAACTAATAGTAATCTTATAGTATTCTCATTGCCTGAAGAGCAATTATCCAAAGTATCCCTTGTTTTAGCTTCAAAAAACATTTCAGTTATTTCTATGACTTTGGGCGAAAAGTCATTAGAAGAAACATTTTTGGAGCTTACAAGTGCGCATGGCACAGAAATTTCATAAAAATTAGGAGACTAAATCATAAATGAAAAGCATATTTAAACTTACAAGAGGAGAACTTTTCAAATTATTCAAAAGTAACACGCTGTATATAATGACAGGTCTGCTGACTGCTGTGATTTTGCTGATGACCTGGATATATTCTTCACAGGAAAAAAATGTTACTGATGCAATAGAGTTCTTTTTGGGCAATAATCTTTCTACTGACTCTTTTGACATTATTGACGGCGAATTGGATGAACTTAAACAAGCCGGTATAGATACTTCAGAGCTTGACAGCTTTTCTAAAAGCCTTGCCGACAAACCTCAAATTAAACTTTTGCTGCTTGGTGTTGAACCTGAATTGTTAAATGCTTTTATTCACAGATCAGACGTAGGCAACGCTAATAAAGTTTTTGCAGATTATGCATCATTTTCTGATGTTCAGTCTAAGCTGTATTATGACTATTTGCGTTTGATTTATGATGAATATCTTTTTGAATATTCTTTAAATCAGGAAATTTTGAAATATATAGTTGATTCTAATTATAATGTGTCTTTTATAGATTATATAAACAATGTTGCTATGAAAGACCTGTTTGAAAGTTATTCTAAATTATTCGGCAAAAGCAATGGCTATTTTTCACAAGATGGGGCTTATTATCAATTTATAAATTTAAGCAATTCAATTACTGAAACTCCATCTCAAGAACAACAAATTCTTCTAGACTCCAAATATAACATACTTATTAATGCAGCCGATAACTTTTTTGTGCAGCTTAATAAGTTTACATATCTAACGGATTCATCTTTGCTTGGCACTAATTATCTTCTGATGCCTACAAAAAGCATTATTTCTGAAGATTATTCAATCTTGAGCGAGGCTTTGTCTTCTATTTCCAAAAAAGCGGAAATTGCGCTTACATCAATAAAGCAACAAAAACTCAATAAAGAAAACAGCATTGCTTTTGGTACAGAACTAGCTAATCTTTTTAAAAAATTCGATGAGATTAAAAAATTCGATGAGAATTATACACCTATTCCTACAATCCCTATGAATTTACCTTATACGATCCCTTCTCAATCAGAAACCGATAATTTCAGGATTTATGAAAGCTTTATAGCTGGACTAAAGGAAATAGCTGAAAACGATAATGTAAGTTCAAAAAACCTTTTTTATGCCTACAACAGCGAAATGATAAGAAAGGCTTACGAATATACCACAACACAAGATTTTACGCCTACTAATGAAAACAAAAAAACTCAAGAGCTCGCAGACTTACAGACTTATATAAATACTTTTGACGTAAAGTTTTCTGAAAACAAATTGATAATAAATGCGTCATTGCCTTTTGAAAAAATAATAAACAAAAGCTATTCTGCAGTCATAACCAAAGGCATCTACGATGATTACATAAGACCTTATTTTGATGACAGTGAAAAACACAAACTGGACGAAATGATTGAACTAATCAATCAAAGTTTTAACTCGTATTCTCCTGCTCAAATCTTATTTTATAACATACCTTCAGATTCAATCGCGGCTATGTATCCTGAAGATGTCAGAGCTGATGTTATGAGCCAATATGAAGGAGACCAAACGCTAGCATATCAAAACTTTGCTAATACTTATAATCAACTAAAAACTTATTTCAAGAAATTTTCAGCGCGCATGGAAACTCTTGATTCTCTTATAAAAAATACTAATTTTATAACAGCGATTAATGCCAACAGACTTAATGATAATCAATGCAAAAAAATACAAGGCTTTATATTTACATCAAAATATAACCTTAACTCATATATTACTCAGGCACAATTTTTGATAAAAAATGATATGGAATCCACTAATTACTCTGTTCCAGAATCACTTTCCAAAGGTTACGGGGCGATGGAATTTATATTTATTTTGACAAAGATTATAATACTTATCTTTGGAATAGTCTTGGCGTCCGGCACGATAGCAGGCGAACACTCAGATGGAACAATGAAATTATTGTTAATTAGACCTCACACAAGGGCAAGCGTGCTATTTTCTAAGTTCTTGGCAGTGTGCATTGTATTACTTGGTTTTTATGTGTTTAACTTTGCATTAACGCTTTTGATAGGAAGCATAGGATGGGGACTTGGTGGAGTCCAAATGGCATTATCAATTTTCAATAGTAAAACCGCGTTAATATTGCATCCTCTTGCGGTAGTAGTATTCTTGCATTTATTTGGATTCTTTGAAGCAATAGTATTTTCATTAATTGCTTTGACTATATCAACACTATTTCGCTCAAGAAGTGGAGCTACTGCTGTGTCTATGCTAGTTTATTTTGTATCTTTTGTTTTGGATGCTTTGCTGTCAACTTTTGCATGGTATAAGTACATAATCTTTAATAATACAGATTTGTTTATATACATGAGCAGCACAGGTCCTACAATAGCCGATCAAAATTTGCTGTTTTCTCTAATAATCAACATAGTATATATCGCTGCAATGGGAATAATGTGTTTCTTCACCTTTGCAAAACGCGATGCCAATTAATAATTTTTTCAGCCAGTTCTATAAAACTAGAACTGGCTGATTTAAAAAAATACATTTGGATAAAATAACTACATTATTTTAAAATCTTTAAAATTATGCCCAAATAAAAAATCAAAAAATTTAATTTTTACTATTAAAAACAGTTTACAATTGTGTCTAATATGAATATAATAATTGCGATTAAATGAGGTTTTGGAGAGCGACTTAATGGAAAAGAAGCCTGAATATGTACTCTGTCCTAGATGTGAACTAAATTATTTCTTAGCTAGCAAGAATCAAAAATACTGCGATGTATGCTTAGCCGAAATGAACAAGGTAGATCCCAACATTCTGATACCAGAAGATGAAGATAATGAATTGGAAGTACTTTGTCCTGTATGTAAAGTTAATTACATGGCTCCCGATGAAGAGATGTGTTTCCTCTGTGCAAAAGAACACAATGAAAAATTAAAAGAAGCTCCCGCCGAATGGGATGATACTCTAGCAGATGATACACCCATTGAAGACGAGCCTATAGAAATTTCCTTAAGCGAACTAGAAGATGAAGAAAAAGAAGATGATGAAGAAGATGATATATCTGAAGAATTTGATGATGAAGAATTCTTAGACGACTTGGACGACGAAGACGAAGATTATGACGATGAAGATGAAGACGATGAGGATGAAGATTACGATTCGTTGGATGATGAAGAGTAAATAAGTTCTGTATAATATAATATATAAAAAACAAGTGCTTTTAAATGGCACTTGTTTTATTTTTTTATATCTAAATAATTATTATTTTCCTTCTTTTGCACTTCAAAATAATAAATATAATAATAACAAATGATGTATCTTTTTATGCCCCTTCTATAAGCATCTTGTCAGCTACAAGAGCTATAAATTCACCATTAGTAGGCTTTTCATTATTGCTGTAAACCTTTACCCCAAATAACGAATTGATGTTTTCAATCTTGCCTCTGTTCCAAGCAACTTCAATTGCATGACGGATAGCACGCTCAACTTTAGATGCGCTTGTGTCAAACTTTTTAGCAATTGAAGGATACAACTTCTTTGTTATACAATTAATGATTTCTGGATTTTCAATTGCCATTTTTATGGCTTCTCTCAAAAATTGATAGCCCTTGATATGCGCTGGAATACCTACTGTTATGAAGATATTTGTTATTTTTTCTTCTGTCGTTTTTTGTTTTAGTCTGTTCATAGGTTCTGCCATACGATAATCAGACATAATGTTTTCCATGATTAAAGGTTCAGAAATAGTTAGATTGTTTTTTACAGTATCCTTAAGCCTTTTTTTCAAAACCATAAAGTCAAAAGGTTTTATCATATAGTATGAAGCCCCTAACTTTAACGCCTTTGAGATAAAACTTTCCTGGCTCAACGCACTCAAGATCAAGTATTTCGGCGTATAACCTTTTACTTCTTCCATCACCCCAAAACCGTCAAGTTCGGGCAATACAATATCTAGCACAACTACATGAGGCCTGAATTGTTCAATTTTGGCAACAGCTTCCAATCCATCAGTTGCCGTCATGACAATTTCAAAATCTTCTTCATTTTGAAAATAGTCTTTTAGCATGCCTGTAATTTGCGGGCTGTCTTCTACAATCCCAAGTTTAATTTTTTGCATATTCCCTCCTTACACCGAACTTATTAACAGAATAACATAAATAATTATAAAAACAAACATCTTGCCAATTATTTTTTTAAAAAAATGGTAATTTTTTAAAAAAATAATTAAAATTTTGTCGAAATCACAATATATTTTATATTTTTTATTGGTTTATACTATATATTGGGCTTTAAAAACTCATTCGAGGCAATAAAAATAAGTGATTTTTTTACAAAAATAGCAAAGTTAAAAGAATTTTCAATATATAAAAACGAATATGGTATAACTTTTTGTGCATAAAAAATCAAAAAAGCATTCGCGCGTTCTCTTGCGCGAATGCTTTTTCAATATGACCAAACTTTATAACATTACTATTCAACAGGTCTTACATAGTAATTTCCTCTGTTCTTGAGGAGAATTCTTGTTCCTTCAACAATTGCTGTCAAAGGATTAGGTGAAATGTGAACATCAAGTCCTAATTGCTTATTGAAGAACTCATCAACACCATCAATCAAAGCGCATCCGCCGTTAAGCGTAATGCCGTTTTCGATGATATCTGCAGAAAGTTCAGCAGGAGTTGCTTGAAGTGCCTTCAATACTGTGTTGGCGATTTGGATAAATGAAGGTCTCAACACATCGCGAATTTCGGATTGCTTGAGCTCAATTCTTCTAGGAAGTCCGGATAGAACATCTCTACCATTAGCGTATGTAATTTTATCTTCAGGCAACTGAGCACGCAAAGTACCAATTACTTCCTTAATACGTTTTGCAGTATTTTTGCCGATTAACAAACCATGGTTATACTGTATATAATTGATAATTTCATTATCAAAATAGTTGCCTGCTATACGAATGGATTCGCTAACAACTATATCGCCCAAGGATAATACACCTATATCGGTTGTACCGCCGCCCATGTCTATAACCATAGAACCATTTGAGCCATAGATGTCAAGACCTGCGCCGATACCACCTGCTTTTACTTCCTCTTCGATGAATACATCAGGAACGCCTAATTTCTTAGCCAACTCAATCATTGAATCTCTTTCAATCTGAGTGACTTCTGAAGGACAGCAAATCAAGCAAGTTGATTTCTCTAGAGCGATATCTGTGTTTTCTGCTTTTCTAAGAGCAAGCTCAATAAGCTTCTTTGCAGCTTCCATATCGGAAATAACACCTTGTTGCAAAGGGCTAACTACCCTAATACCCTTGTGGTTTCTTCCGATCATTTTGGATGCATTATGACCAACTGCTATTACCTCTCCGGTGTAATAGTCAAAAGCTATTACAGAAGGTTCATTGAATATTATGCCTTCGCCCTCAACATAAACCAACAGGTTAGCTGTTCCAAGGTCAATACCTATTTTTGCAGCTTGATTGGGAGCATGTTTCATTGAGTTTTGAACTTTACTAACTGTAGTTTGTTCTGTATCTACTGTTTCTCTCTTTTTCATAAGTCACCCCTTTTATAATTGAAGTGGATTAATTAGATAGTTACCACGGTTCTTGAGCAAGTATTTTGTACCTTCAGCAACACAAGTCAAAGGATTATGAGCAACTCTTACAGGAACCTGGATTCTAGAGCTAATAAACTCTTCAACACCGCGTATTAATGATCCACCACCGGTCAATAAGATACCGTTTTGATAGATATCTGCAGACAATTCGGGAGGAGTATCCTTTAATACGGTTGCGATAAGTTTTACAATTTCTTCGTATGTAGGCAATATAATATCTCTAATATCTTCTGTTGAAATATCAACATACTTAGGAATACCTACTACAATATCACGACCAGCATAACGGTTAACAACTACAGGAGCATTTTCGCGCAAATCTGACAAGTCCATCTTGCAACGTTCTGCAGTCAATTCACCGATTTCAACTTTCTGGTTCTTTTTAATTTGCTTTATCAATTCAGCGTCGATATAGTTACCTGCAATTCTGATTGTCTTTGATAATACGATATCACCAAATGACAATACACCAACGTCGGTGCTGCCGCCGCCTATATCAACAATCATAACGCCTTTTGATCTGAAAATATCAATTCCTGCGCCCAAAGCACCGGCTTTGATTTCTTCTTCAATAAAGACGTCTTCGATACCCATCTTCTTAGCCAATTCCTTCATAACTTCTCTTTCGATCTTTGTTACTTCGGAAGGACAGCAAATAACTGCTGTGGCTGTACCCATTTCTTTTTCAGTTATATTTTCTATTCTTCTCAAAACATAGGTCAACAACTCTTTTGCAGCGTTCATATCGCTGATAACACCGCTTTTTAGAGGCTTTACAACGGATATTTTGCTGTGAGCTTTACCTATCATTTGATGAGCATCAGCACCTGCCGCAACTATTTTTCCACTTTCGTAGTCAAATGCAACAACAGACGGCTCATTAAATATAATACCCTTTTTTTCCACATAAACTAATAAGTTTGCTGTGCCAAGGTCAATACCAATTCCCATACCTTCTGACATAATTCTTCCTCCTAATAATCCTAATAATCACCGTAGTAATGTTGTTTCTCGTTCTTTAACAGTTTCTTTGTTCCGTCAATTACGGCGTTAATGGGATTAGGCGCTGTAGTAACTTTTATATGAGTAATATCTTCGATATACTCTTTAATGCCCTTAATCAAAGCACCGCCGCCCGTAACAAGAATTCCATTTTCAACCAAGTCACCTGACAATTCAGGAGGAGTTATTTCCAATGTCGCTATTAAGGTTGACTTAATGGACTCAAAGCATTCAAGCAATATTTCTCTTACTTCTTCAGGAGTGATGACATCCATACGAGGCAAACCTGTTACAAGGTCACGACCCATAGCATTGTAAGTAATTACATTGCCTTCATCGTCTCTAGGATAATCGCCGTTCAAAGATGCAAGAGTAATCTTGATCTTTTCTGCTGTTTGAGGTCCTATTTCGAGCTTATACTTTTCTTTTACGTAATGCATTATTTGCTTGTCAAAATATTCACCCGCAACTTTGGTTGACTTTGACAAAACAACATCGCCTAATGAAATAATTCCAAAGCTAGTTGTACCACCGCCTATGTCAATGACCATATGACCGGAAGGTGCATATATACTAATTCCCCCACCTATTGCCGCTGCTTTGATCTCTTCTTCAATTCGAGTTTCTTTAACACCCAATTCTTTACCCAAAATGACAATTGCTTCTTTTTCTGTTTCGGTTATTTCTGAAGGCGTACAGATTAATAACCTATTAATTGTGCTTGCCCCTGATGCAAATATTTTATCAAAGGTAAACATCAAAATTTCACGGATCATATCAATATCTGATATGACGCCTCCGTTTAGAGGTTTAATTACCTCTACCTTATCATGGACCTTTCCGACTAACTGCGCCGCTTCAAAACCTACTGATACGACCTTGTGAGTCGCTTTATCAATGGCTAGAATTGACGGTTCTTTAAATACGGTACCTCTTCCCTCAACATAAATACGAAGGTTAGAAGTACCCAAATCAACGCCAACGTTAATCTTACCATCTTGCAACTTTTGATTTTCGTTTTCAGTCATAAACTTCCTCCTTTAGTAATGTTAACAAAGTTTGTAGTCATAGCAGATTGTTTGGGTGTTTCATCGGCTATTTTAGGGTTTGTATATATATCGCCTCAAAGGGTTTCCTTATCGGCAAAACTTGAAATCTAATAATCTAATTATGTTAATTTTCTATAATCCAAAAAAAGTCTTTTTAGGTACTTGCTCTTGCTTTAAATCTTTTCTTGAAAAATAGAGAATTATAAGTTTTCAGTCTTGCAAGCATCATTTCAAAAAAATTAATAAGATAAAACAGGCGTGCTTTTAAAGCCAGCTTGTCCAAGGGATTTTGATGATGATCTATGGTAAAAACAGAGAGATTGGAATTATCGATGTTAAAATCAGAAAAATGCACTCTGAAAGATAAATACCTTCTACAAGTATTTTTTAAAGCAACCAAATTTTGAGTCAAGATAGAACGCATTCTTTTTCCTTTGTAATTCAATTAGTGTGTAAAAACACCGAGTTTTTTTGTAAAAATTTGTAAAAATTAATACAATCATATTATATAACAAGAAAATAAGCATTGCAATACCTTTTTTTATTTTTTTTATACGACATTATGGTTTTTTATACATGTTTTTTACAACATATTGAGTAATTTGGCGTTATACAAATTATAAAAACACAATATATTTATAAAATGTTTACGTTTAAATTTAAAAAAATTTTTTTATTTTTTTAATCTAGTTTTCTGTTTGATTTAAATATTCATCTAAAAGATTCTTTTTCAATATCGAATTTGTTATAATAATAAATATCTACTAACGAAAAAAATTATAGAGAACAATTATGAGCATTTTTAATTTAGACATTAAATACTCGCATGGAAACAAATATGATACAACACCCTATTATATCGGAGAACATCTTCATCCTTATTATGAAATTGATTATTATATAGATGGTGCGGGTAAAAGCATTATTAATGGCAAAGAATATCTTTATGGAAACAATACCTTTGCCTATATACCCAAAAATATCAAGCACTCAGAAGTAGCTTTGGCTCCAAGTAGTAATTTTTTGATTGGTTTTACCTTTAACGACGAACTTTTAAACTTTCCCCAAGGCGTATATTCAGACGATAGCAATAAGACTTTTTATAAACTGATGATGAAAATTAATGACGAATTTGAAAAATCACAATTATTTCATAAAGCTAGAATGGATATCATTGCTGAGGACTTTGTAATCAAAATGGCACGAACATATATTTCAAGCAAATATAAACAGTCTGATGTTCGTCTTGATATGGTTCTCAATTATATTAACAGCTATTATGATAGTCAGATAGATATAAAAGAATTGGCAAAATCAGCGCATTACAGCTATGACAGATTTCGCCATTTGTTTACTGAACGCACTGGGGTTTCACCTCAAAAATATATCAGCGGCATTAGACTATCTAAGGCAAAAAAGTTGTTAGAAGATACTAATTTGCCTATAAAAGTCATAGCCGCTGAAACTGGGTATAATACACCCTCTGCTTTTATTATTGATTTTAAAAACGAATTTGGAATTACTCCGTTCCAATATCGTAAAAACCCTTATTACGACCAAATCGCGACATATCTTGATAAAGATGAGGATAAGTCTTTAGAGTAGCTTTATCAAGAAAAATCCTTCCATTTTCTTTTCATTTGTTCTGTACTTTTCTAAAAGCTGAGGTCCACAAGATGCCGATCCCACGCCACTCATCTTATGATCGAAACATAGATGCACAACTGAAGGCTCGGGCAATTCAAAATCATGCGGTGATTCAGACAATTCTTTTACACTGTAAGGCAAAGCTGAAAAGCTAAATGGATTTAAAGCACAAATTTCAATTCCTCTTTCTTTTTCATCAGTCAGTTTAATATAACGGCTGTTATAACGACTGCCACACTCTTGCGGTTTAATATATCCATTGAAGTCGTTAAACACATCAAAACGCCAAATACCGTATAAAGCCGAAACATGTTTATCTATATAACTTTCTCGGTCGTAACCTAAGTAAAAGCAGTTTTTATATTTTTTTCCAAAAGCAGTGCTAAAGCCCAATCTAGGCAAATAAGATATATGCTCTCTTACTTTTACATCATACTTGATCCTAACCCCATCTTCAAAAAATTCATACACCAATTTATAATCAAGTACAGGTAAAAGCGCATTTTCTACCATTATTCCGGATAGCTCAACCGATTCATCCTTTTTATTAATTTGCCTTATCAACGGAATTGCCTTATCAATGCCGAACTTTTTCCATTCTTTTAATATTTCGGTATCGTTATCTATAGGCGCTCGCATTATATTGATTAATATCGGAGCGGTCAAAAGGTCTTGAGCATTATAAAACTCCGCGTGTATCAAAAGCCCATACATCATAACCTGCTGCAGGATGCGTAATGTTAACCACAATATTTTGCTTTGCTGTGATCTTTATTATTGCATCATAATCAATATGAGCACCCATTCTGAGACTGAAATCTCCTAA